>DAIEOU010000056.1 GCA_027348755.1 archaeon | reverse complement strand
TTGTTGGTATCCCTATGATGTAATCCTCATACTTATACCAGAAATTGACAATTTGTCTTTTTCGTTGTATTCTTTTATATTGTTTGATATTCATTGTGTTATGTGATAATGTTAATAATTTTTGTATACGCTAATTATATCAGAAAATAGAAAAATAAAAAACATCTAATCTATCATAAAATTGTGGATAACTCAAATTTGACAATTTCACGCAAATATATTGTAATTTATTTAGAACAGGTGGAAATAAAAGAAACAACGGACAAATCCACGCCACGAACAGCAAAGACATATCAATATAAAGAATTTGTAACAGCTACACCATAGAGAACACAAAACAATTAAACAGCTTTATGCTGTTTTTTTGTGTGAGTATTATATCGTCTTTGAAAAATAAACGCCTTATATCGCATTATACGGCTTCGTTTTTAGTGTAAAAGGTCAATAAAAGGGATTTTCACGCCAAATATAACAAAACAGATAATAAACTATATAGAAGATATAAAGCGGATCAAGGAATTTAGACGCCAATATAAACAATCCATATATATAGAGATAATAAAAAGAATAGTGTTATAGTCTTTATATTGTAGTGTTATTCTTGTTATTCTTGTTATTCTATTGTTTAAGCTGTTAAGGCTGTTATAGCTGTTAAGGCTGTTATAGCTGTTAAGTATATACCCATCAACCGAGATAAACACTTTTAGAATTGTAATTGATAACATTTAGTAAACTGTCCCTAAATGTATATTGTGCGACATTACTTCTACCTTTATTTATAGCCCTATAATAACCCCTAATATGGTTATAAGAGAACTAGTATAAAAAGGCTTAACATAGCAGTTATTAGACAATAATAAAAATGTTTGTAAAGGGGTGGGTAGGGGGGACATTGTGTGTGTGAATATTTATATATACCCCTCAAATTTTATATTATATTTTTAATATACGTATCACATACCTTATACCTATATATATTGCATATTAATATAATTTGTGTTATACTTAATATATGAAAGGTTTAACGAATAAGAACTTTAGTCACATTATCACCATTATTAGTATCTTAGTTACTGTTACTTGGTTATTCTCCCTATATAGGTTTGAGTAGTCAGGCAGCGAAATCTAAATGTTAGCACTATACACATATTTTATTAATCGAATTAATAAGGAAACAGGTCTTACCGAAGCAAAAGAGAAGATTGGTTACTATCAGTCCAACAATGACCCTTATTCACTTTGCAAGACTTGTTTAGCTAAGAATAAGGAAGATGAGAGTTATAAGATGAATTACCGTAGACCAGGTTCAGCTTACTGTGTTCCTTGTTCAGATTTACACAAAAAGGAAAATGTGTTATAATATATAAATGACAGCAACAATTCCAGTAGAAAAGTATCCATTTATATTTAAGATGTTAGGCGAGAAAACTCTTTACGAAACAGGTATTGAGTTTGGCTTCGATAAGAAGTACAAGGATGCTAGAGCAGTAACCAATGCTGTTTATAACATTTATAAGAAAGTTCTTGCAGACCCACAGAAGTATGTTGTAACTCCAAAGGAGGTAGATAAGGTAAAAGCTATTATTTCACAACGAAGCATTACTCCTCAACGAACTACTTTGGCGGAGAAACTCGATAAGGAAGCAAATCCAGACTTTAAAGACTTAGTTCTATCAGGAAGAAAGAAAGCATTTCATCTTTTGAACATGAAGATGGATAGAGTGTCAAGGTCACCTAAAGCTTTGGATGAAGTTAACATAACAGCACTTGCACAAACATTCGGAATCCTATTTGATAAGGCTCAAATCATTTCTGGTGAGGCTACAGAAAATATTGCTGTTCTTGCTAAGATAGATAAAGATATGACATCTGAACAGGCTTTAGCTTCAATTCTAAAGATGAGAGAAGTTAATCAAGTTGAAAAGGAAAAATTAAGAACTAAAAAATAATATGGGACAAGCATTCAATATGTGTGTAAAAAATGGAGGGAAAGTTAGAACCAAAACTATGAAAGGAGGTAAATATATGCACGTCTGTTTTATGAATGGGAAGTCTTATGCTGGAGAAGTGAAAAAGAAAATGAAAAAAATGATGAAGAAAAAATAGGGACTGAAAGATTTATGTGGTTTCGATACCACCAGTTCCACAATTGTGGGGTGGTCTAATAGTAGGATTTGAGGCTCATAACCTTAAGATTGTGGTGCAAATCCACACTCCGCAACTAGACAAAACTTATTCTTTGTGTTATACTTATAACAATGGATAAGGAAAAAATTGCTCAATTAGAATTTGAAAGACGTAAGAAAAAGTTTCAGGATTATCTAAATTCTGATGCTTATAAGGAGAAACTAATATTAAGATTACAGATTAATGATGCTTGTAATCGCTATGCAGAAGCTAGAATAAACACCTGGAATCTTTGTGCTAGACCAGACAATCCTGTAGAAGGATGTAAATTTTTTGTAAACAATTTTGGATTCACTTTTGACCCAAGACCTCACGCTAATCCAAATCATTTACCTTTCATTTTATTCGACTACCAAGATGATGTTATTGCTTGGCTTATTCGTCATATAGATAATGGTACTGATGGACTTATTGAGAAGAGTCGAGATATGGGAATATCTTGGATTGTTTTCGTTTATGTTTCAGTATGGTATTGGTTATTTAGAGATGGTATAAACATTCTAGTTGGTTCTTATAAGGAAGCACTTGTAGACAATAAGACTAAAGACTCACTCTTCGGTATGATTGACTATGCAGTTGATTCATTGCCTAAATGGTTACTTCCAAAAGGATTTAATAAAGATAAACATAGAACTCAAATGAAGTTAGTTAATCCTGCTAATGGAAATCTTATAACAGGAGATACAATGAACCCAGACTTCGGTAGAGGTGCTAGAAAGACTGCTATTCTTTTTGACGAGTTAGGTTCTTGGGACTATGCTAAAGATGCTTGGGAATCTGCTGGAGACTCTACTTCATGTCGTATAGCTAACTCAACTCCAAAAGGATATAACTTCTATGCTATGCTTCGTGAATCAGGAATTGATATACTTACCTTGCACTGGAAGAGACATCCGCTTAAAGACCAAGACTGGTATGCTTTTGAATGTTCACGAAGAACTGAAGAAGAGGTTGCTCAGGAACTAGACATTTCATATAACAAATCTCAAGAAGGTAGAGTTTACCCAGAATGGAATGAAGATAATGTTGAAAGAGGATTCTTTCCTTATGATGAGAATCTTCCTCTTTATGTAGGATGGGATTTTGGAAAGACAGATGATACTGCTATTATCTGGGCACAACCTATTCATGGTAAACTTAGAATTGTAGATACTTACAGAAACACAGGAAAGACAATAGATTTCTATATTCCTTTCTGTACTGGAATAACTCCATCAGACGGATATAAATATACTCCAAAAGACTTAGAAAAGATTGCTGACCATAAATATTGGAAAAGAGGAACTCATTTTGGTGACCCAGCTGGAAGATTTGGAAATGCAGTATCAAATGAAACTGTTATAACTGTTCTTAGAACTGCTGGAATTACAGTTAATTTTGATGATAGATGGAAAGGATTTCAAGTAAGAAAGACAGCACTTAAACTTTTAATTAGAGATGGTATTCAACTAAACCAGAATGAGGAGACAAAGTATTTTGATGTTTGTATAGCTCAGGCTTCGTATCCTCAAGTAAAGAACCAAGGAGTACAGGAAGTTAAATCAGTTGACCCTAAGCACGATTACACAAGTCACTATCGTTCTTCATTTGAATATCTGGCTTTAGGTATAAGTAATTTTAAAAGTAAAGTAAATAAGCCATTTGATA
>DAIEOU010000055.1 GCA_027348755.1 archaeon | reverse complement strand
AACAAATCTATTTTGTTGATTCAACTCTTTGCCATACAGCTGAGAATGCCCTCTTCTTGAGCCTGAAATCTAAAAATATTCTGGCCCATATATAAATTCGCATAAAAACAAGGCCAATAAACCAGAGCAGCTCGCGAGGACTGTTTATTTCATGCATCGAATAAAATCCAGAAATAATCTCTGATTTTAATGAACTTGATTTTTTAAGCTTGAATTTTTCAGACAACTGATATAACCTTCCAGCAGTCCTCTTCTTCTGGCTTATCCAGTCAGGAAGGTTTGTAGGATATTTTACGAAAACACGCGCTTGCGGAACGTATACAGATTTGAATCCTTTACTAAGTATGTATAAAGAGATGTAAGCGTCATCAGCAAGCGTATCTGATGGAATGCTCTTAACTATGCCTCTTCTTATAGCATAAAGATATCCAGAACATATAACATTTTCTGATTCTGACTTTCTAAATATATCGAATCCGGTGCTTAAGACATGCGCCCAGAAACCTAAGGCAGAGTTTTGTGGATTTGATGATACTACCTGCCCGCTTGCAGCTCCTATTGACTTATCAGAGAATGGCTTTATTAGATTTTTTATAGCATTTCTGTCAACAAGAACATCGCCGTCGCTAAGCACTAGTATGTCTCCTTTTGCATGTTTGAACAGCATGTTAAGTGCAGTAGGCTTTCCTTTTCCAGGGTCTTGGATGACTTTTATTTTCTTATTTTTCACAGCTTTCTCTCTCGCTGCATTAAGTGTATCTTCATCAGGGGCTGCCACAAGAAGTTCATAATCCTGAATTCCTTGTGAAGTCAAAGATTTTATTGCGAGACCGATAGTATTCGGCTCCTTAAAAGATGTAAGAAGTATAGATATCATTTTTATTTTCTATAATGGCCTATATTTATTGATATGGGCTATGTTTTTAAACTTTGCAAATATAAAAGTTTATGAGTGCTTTCGGAAATGATCTTGGACTTAGCGATTTATTATACAGAAGAATAACTGAGTTTGGAAAAGATTTATCAAAAGAGTCAAGACAACTTATTGCAAAATTCATAAAACATACTATATACATATTTAGCATCGGCGGTCCAGTAATGACAATCCCTCAAGTTACTAAGATATTTATGGATCATACTGCTGCAGGCCTTTCTTTACTTACATGGGGCTCATATCTGTTTTTTGCATTCTTCTGGATGAACTATGGAATACTGATAAAAAACAAGCCCATAATAATAGCAAACGCTCTTGGAATGGTAATAAACTTCCTCACTTTACTAGGAATAATAATATACCGCTAAGGCGTGCTTTCTTCTTCTGATTTAGGAGCCTCATTTCCTGGTGTTTGCATGTATGCCTCTTCAGGATACTCCCCAAAATGTGATGCTGTAATCAAGGTGTAAAGAGAGTACACTAGCCTAGAGGCAAATTCAAATATCGAGCCAAGAAAATTAGTGTCCGCGCGCCGTCGATTAGGGATCTAAGTGCGCGGACCATGAAGAGTGATTTGTGATTTGTGAAAGCGGACATTAATTGGCAGCCACGACGACTTTTAAACCTTATGGAAAAACATAGAACTGAGTTTAACAAGGCTTATATATCGAATTTTGCAAAAGGGTTAATGAAAAAGTATTATTACATTGCGATTGTTGCAGTACTTGTTATTGCGATAGTTGGAGGATATTTTGCTTTATACTCTCATAAGAATTTCAACGCAGGAAACTCTCAGGCATCAGCCGCATTCAACAATAGTTCTGGACCTATACAGACAATAGTTATACAGGCATCAAGATGGCAATACACTCCAGATACTATAACAGTGAAGGAAGGAACGCGAGTCCATTTGATTATAAACAATACTGATTTCGGTCATGGAATAGCTATACCTCAACTTGGTGTGTTCGGAATGGACTCTGCAGACTTTGTGGCAGGACAGCCAGGAACATATCAGTTCAGATGTCCAACTTATTGTGGAGCAGGACATAGAGACATGGTTGGTAGCCTTGTCATAACAGCCTAAAGGCATGAAAAAAATTAATTTTTATTATACTTTGTCGGCTATCCTGATTATTGCAGGTGTTGTTTTTCTGTTGTATAACTATGGATACAGAAGTTACTCAGCCATTCCAGACAATAAAACAATAATATCTGAAATAAACAAACTAGTTCCTTTAGTATATGCACAAAATATGACTCCTTCTGACTTAAACCAGCTGGGAATGTTAGTGTCTAAAGACAGTTACGCATCTGGAGAAATTCAGGAGGTAAAAGTTCTTGCCATCGATAAAGAATATGTGCATATAGGTCATGGTTTAGGTTTTATTTATGAATACTATAAAACTGGAAAGCAGCTTATCTGCCCAGGGCATTCATTATCACATTATTATGTTTTTATCAAACATGGGCAAGATGAACTTGCATATGGGAACCTTAATGATTCAAAGAGTGAATTTAGCTTATGGAATTACACTATAAATACATCAGGGCAATATAACACTACTGAAATGACTCAGTTTATTGAAGAATATAACAGAGACATTGCAAACGTAAACTCTGGAAACAGTACTGCATCAGAATATCAGATAGACTATCTTGCTGACGCTCCTTGTGTTTAACTTAAAATTATTTCTTTGGCTGCTCGTTCTGCTGTCCTTCAGACTGTAACTTAACTCCTAGTTTATCAAGCTCTTTTGCGTGAGCGCTTATGAGCTGCTCTGTCACGGAAACAATGCGGAGGAGCTCGTTTCTCTCTGATATTAGAGTTCCTATTGCTCCCTTATGATATCCTATTTGCTCGTCCTTGGAGTTTTCATTTTCATCTGCCATGCGGTTCTGACATGCAAGACATATATAAACACTCCGATTAAAAAGTAAACTTTCATTTTGTTTTATGGAGAAAATTGTTTTTTATAAAAGAAAAAGAAAAAATTTATCGACGAAAAAATAAAATGCCCTTTCAATCACGAAAATGTTTAAATACTCAGCACTCATGGAGAAGATATTAACACAACAAATTGTGTGCTTTTAACAAGAAAAACACAACCGGTTGTGGTTATAAAAAAGAGATGACAAGATCATATTCCAAACCAATTGAGATAACCACCCCGCATTTGGATAGAATTCAGCGCAGGCTTGCCGATCCCCATTACAAACCTTTCTCGCTTGATCAAAGATTTGTGGATGGTTACTCTACTAGAGATCCAGGATTCGGGTTCAATGGACTTGGAGAAATAACATATTTACGAACTTACTCGAGATTTAGACCTCAAGATGGAAAGAATGAAAGATGGCACCAGACAATTGCAAGGGTTGTTGAAGGCGCTTACACTTTGCAAAAAAGAAGAATAGTTGATCTTGGAAAAGAGTGGAGCGAAGAGCAGGCGCAACGTTCTGCGCGAGAGATGTATGACCGAATGTTCAATATGAAGTTCTTACCACCTGGAAGAGGGCTCTGGGCGATGGGAAGTCCAATTACAGAAGAAAAAGGAATTTATGCAGCACTTAATAATTGTGCTTTTGTTTCTACGCAAAACCTTGGAAAAGATCTTGAGAGACCATTCACATTCCTTATGGATGCACTTATGCTTGGAGTCGGAGTAGGTTTTGACACAAGAGGGGCTGGCCAGATAACTATAAAGAGACCTGACTCGACACGGGCACCTGAACTCTACAGAATTCCAGACACTAGAGAGGGTTGGGTGAAAAGTGCAGGCATTCTTTTAAGAAGTTACTTCTTAGGAGACCCAGAGGTCAATTTTGATTACTCGCACATAAGAAAAGCCGGTGAACCTATTAGAACGTTTGGAGGAAAGTCTGCTGGACCAGAGCCGTTAATGGCTCTT
>DAIEOU010000054.1 GCA_027348755.1 archaeon | reverse complement strand
CCGATCTGTATATCTTTCTCAAGTGCGCTGCGTTTCTTTGACTTCTCTACTGAGAGAAGAGTTTTATTGAATGCAGTGTCCTTGCCTATAGAGGATATCCTTGCGCTAACCCATCCAGTAGCTATAAACGAGCCGGAATAAAGCTGTTCTCCGTTTCTCTTGTCTTTTGGCAAAGACTCTCCCGTTAGAATCGACTCATTTGCAGATAAGTTCTTTGAATCTATTATTACGGCATCCGCAGGAACCAAGTCCCCTACTATGAGTTCTATAACATCTCCAGGCAATAATTCGCGGGAGTCTATAAATTTCCATACTCCGTCTCGTATTACTTTTGTCTTTACCAGGAGATGCTCTGAAAGCTTTTCTATCGCGTTGTCAGCCTTATATTCTTGCCATATAGCCACTCCTAAGTTCAATCCAAAAAGAGAAAGAATAAAATAAAAATCAAAAGCTTTTCCTATGAATAATGATAAAAATGAAGCTGCAATGAGCATAAGAGATACGGGAGAGGCTGCAAGTTTAACCACTTTCTTGAAAGGAGAAACTTTTTGTTTTGGAATTTCATTATAACCATACTTTTCACGTAAACTCTCTACTTCAGATGTGCTAAGTCCTTCTGACTTTACAGCTGTATTTTTGAGAACATCCATGTGCCTATGAAAAGAACTATTGCAGTGACTGCTGCCATTATCCCGAAGTCAATAGCGAATGAGAACTGCCCCATACCTGAAAGCGCAGCCCTTATTCCATCAACGCCGTATGAAAGAGGATTTACTAAAGCTATTATTTTCACAGCTGTAGGTACTCCATTTAGAGGGAAGAGCGCTCCTGAAAGGAAGAATATAGGCATTATGAGGAAATTTATTATCAATGGAAAAGCCTGCATGTCTGTAAGTCTCGAGGCTATCGCTGTTCCCAAGGCCGTGAAAAGAAGGGCTATCAAAAACATGAATATGAATGCAAGAATTACAGATTCTGCTGACTTAGGTCTGAATCCTATTGCTAGAGTTATCAAGAAGACTATTATACCTTGCATAAAAGATACAGTTGAACCACCAAGAGTCCTTCCAAACATTATCTTCCATCTCTGAACTGGAGCTACAAGAGTCTCTTTTAGAAAACCAAACTGACGGTCCCATATTATTTCTATTCCATTAAACATAGCGCTGAATAATATACTCATAGCTATTATTCCTGGAGCGAGAAAGTCTATGTAATTTCCACCGCCGGCCTTCTGGAATATTGGGCCTAAGCCAAAACCAAGGGCTACAAGGAACAATATTGGTTGCCCTAAAGAGCCTATCATTCTTGGCTTTGAACGCCAGTATTTCTTTATCTGCCTCAGCCACATTACATATATTGCACCCATTATCTTCTCCCCCATGCTCTTGCGTGTGTTCTAAAAGCATCTGCTGCTGAAGCTGATTCGTCCCTTAACGCATGTCCAGTAAGTTTCAAGAACGCCTCTTCGAGTGTTTTTGTTCTACTCTTCTTAGTTATTTCTGATGCAGTGCCTTGAGTTATTATCTTTCCATGATCTATTATAGCGATGTTATCAGCCATTCTTGCAGCTTCTTCCATATAATGTGTTGTGAAAAATACAGTCATTCCCTCTTTCTTGTTAAGTGCTTTCACATAATTCCAGAGGTGATTTCTTGTTTGAGGGTCAAGACCAAGAGTAGGCTCATCGAGGAAAAGTATTTTTGGATGATGTATTAAACCTCGAGCAATCTCGAGGCGTCTCTTCATGCCTCCTGAAAATGTCTTTACAAAATCATCTTTTCTTTGCCATAAATCAACAAGTTTTAACAGAGATTCTATTCTTTTGTATAAAACTTTCTTTTCAACACCATAAAGAACTCCGTGAAACTCAAGATTTTCAAAAGCAGTTAAATCGTCATCTAAACTTGGATCCTGAAATACTATTCCAAATGACTCTCTTACTTTATCTTTGTTTGCCTGAGGGTCAGAACCATTTATAATTATTTTACCAGAAGTCTGCTCTAGGAGTGTTGTGAGCATCTTTATTGTCGTTGTCTTTCCAGCTCCATTAGGTCCTAAAAATGCAAATAACTGGCCGTGTTTAACGTCAAAAGATATACCGTCGACCGCATTAAAATCCCCGAATCTTTTAACAAGCTTCTCAACTTTTATTATTGAAACATCCTCTTTCATTTCTATTTTTGGGAAACTTAATATTTAAAGGTGATGAAAGATTATTCGTATCTCAAAGCCTCAACCGGGCGCAGTTTAGAAGCTCTATAAGCAGGTATTGCACCTGAAGCCATACCGATTATTATTGAAAATGCTACTGAAAAAATGAGCAATCCCAGACTTATGGCTGTGTGCACAGACCTTCCTCCAGGGCCTGCACCTACTATACTTATACCTAAAAGAGGAAGAGCATACGAGGCTAGAGAACCAAAGAATATTCCTATAAGCCCTCCTACTAAGCCTAACATTCCTGAATTAAAGAGAAATATCATTAGAATATCTCTATTCTTTGCTCCTATTGCTTTCATTACTCCTATGTCTCTTGTTTTCTCAAGAACTGAGGTAAACATTGTGTTTGCTACACCTATTCCTCCAACAAGAAGAGATATAGCTGCTATAACTCCTAAGAACAGAGTTACTGAAGAAGCGAGAGTGTCAAATCTCTGAGCAAGAGCCTCTGCTGAAGATATTGAGAAATCTGGCTTATCGGCACGAGTATGCCTTACATTCACAAGTATGGCTTGAGTTATGTTTGTCATCTCGGAAACTTGGCTTGCATCCGCCACCTTGAGCTCTATTGACGAATACTCTGAGTCTGAAAGAGAGCTGTTTAAAATTGAACGTGCGTCTTTCTCAGACATGTATATGTTATTATCAGAACTTCCTATGCCACTTGATGAAGAAAGTATGCCTGCAATCTGAAAAGGTCTTCCATTTATTTTTAGTATATATCCTGTTTGAAGAGGCTCTTTGAAAACACTGTTAGCAATCCTGTCCCCTATTATTACTTCTCCAGACTCTCCCGCAGAAAAATATCTTCCTGAAGCTAAGGAGGTTGTAACATACTGACTAAAAAGAGTTGTGTCTGCCCCAGTTATAGAGGCGGATGTGGATTCGGCGTTATAATATACTGTAGCTCGCCCGCTTACTATAGGGTATATGGAAAGTATTCCTGGAACTAGTTTTAAAGCATTGACTTCTCTAGATGATAATGGAGATACTGTAGAAGAAGCAACTGCTTGTCCTCCATCAAATCCGCCTATAGCTCTTCCTCCTCCTGCAGTTATGGTTAGAACATCTTGTCCTAAACCGCTTATCTGACTTTGTACGCTGGCCTGCATTCCTTGGCCTATTGAAACTATTGCTACAACTGCTGTAACTCCTATGACTATCCCTAGAATTGTAAGCCAGCTTCTTAACTTACTGTGAAGAAACATGTTAAACGAAAGCTGCAGGGTTTTAGATATCCTCATTTCTCCACCTACTTCTTTCTACGGTGTATTATGAACATTGCCAATACTCCAAACAATACTCCGAGAGCGATGTATGGGATTGGAGATGAGCTTGATGTCTGGCTTGTTCTTGAGAATCTTGTTCCACCTGAGCTAAAGTTCATTGCCTGAAAACTCGAACCCTGAAGAGTTATATTTTTTTCAACAGTATTTCTTATTCCTACACTATCTGTGTATGATATATCTACAGCAAGAGTACTTGCTCCAGGCCTAGGAACTGTGGAGAAGCTTACAGTTGTAAAGTCTCCGCTTGCAAGGTTACCAATTATATTTGAATAGCCTTGACCCTCAATGCTTTCTTGTTTTGGAAGACTGACTGTTACTGCTGTGGCTGGATTAGCTCCAGTGTTTGCTATAGAAAGTGAAAGTCCAGATGAACTTGCTGAAGAAGGCTGGAGAACTACATCGAAGTCAGTCTTTGTC
>DAIEOU010000053.1 GCA_027348755.1 archaeon | reverse complement strand
ATATTTTTTTATGTGCTGATTCTTTCGTTACCATGTTTGAATTAAAAGTTACAACATTAATACATTTACAGAAGGATACTTCGGAAGATGGACTCCACCCGGAGGTGGAGTCCATCTTAAAAAATCACTTCATCAAAATTAATTTCTTCACATCCATAAAACACCCCGTTTGCATGCTTAAAAACATACTCATGAGACGTATGCTTTTGTTGGAAACTCTAATTGACAATTGTAAATTAGTAATTGATAATTGTACATTGTAATTTTTCTGCTTTTTTCTTCCTGAGTTCTGACAATTAGTGCGGTAGGAGTTTCCAAAGTTTTACCAATTCTGCCAGCGGGCTATCCATAATATCTTTCATCGGAGAAGAAAAGACAAATACTTTTTTTGTTAGTTTATCTTGAATGTGGGTTTCAGTAATATTCCAAATTAAATCACGAATTTTAACAAGCGATAGCCTGGTTGAAAGCTCTAAATATTTCTCTATTATCAAAGCAACGAAGCAGATTAATACATGTGCACGTATCGCATCTTCCTTATGATGAAAAATAGGTCTGGTTTCCAAATCGCTCTTGCTCATACGAAATGATTGTTCAACTCTCCATAGATTATGGTAACGGGCTATTACTTCTTCGTTCGATAAATCTGATACGGGAATATTGGTGCAATAACCTTTTATTCCCAAAAGTAATTTGTGCTTTTCAATTAATGCCTCGTTAAGTTCGACTGCTTCTTCGGATAACTTTTTGACGAACTTTGCCCTTTTGCCGCTTGATTTCTTTGCTACAAATTCCTCTGCTTTTTTTATCAACTTGTTCAAATCGTTCAGCTGCTTTTTGTAGCGTTTAATAGAGAAATCACATATCAAAAAAGAATCATAATGATTCTTTTCACCGTGAATTGACGGTAGCCGAAGCATAGCGCCATCTTTATCTTGTAAAGTATTATGAATTTGTTTTATTAAATCAAGATTTGTGCTGGCTAATCTTGCCCCGACTATGTATGAAATTTTTTTCTCTTTGAACTCCTCCAATCTTTCTTCGGATAACATTGCTGCATCTGCAACTATTATTGGTTTTGTTTTTTTATGTTCGCTTATGAATCTTTCTATAATTGGCAGCATGGTTTTTCCTTCGAATGTGTTGCCGGGAAAAACTTCATACGACAATGGAAATCCAGAATGTGTTACCAATAGTCCAATAACAATTTGTGGCTGCTCTGGTTTATTGTCTTTTGAAAATCCAGCTATGCGAAGTTCATCTGATCTGAATGCCTCGAAGTATAGAGTAGTAACGTCATACAAAACAATGTAAAACTGCTCATTAAATTTCTTTACAGCAAGCCTGTATGCTCTATGTTCAATCTCTGATTTTTGTCCTATCAATTTTGGAATGTTACGATAAATGCGCTGCGAATAGCTGATTCCAAAATAATGTGATAGCAAACTTATTGTTCTAAGTTTTGAGGCTGGCTCAAGTAATCGCATTATCGATAGGTCTAATAGCAGACTATCAATACCCGACAAGCCGCATTCATTTGCACAACACATTAAAAATTTTCTAGCAAATTGATGGGTTACACCTATACACTCTCCCTGATCTATAAATAAAATCTTTTGTTCTGCATCCGGGAAAAGTGAAATCTGTCCGGAGTATTCTTTTATAAACTCTCTTGCCTTTTGATAGAGTAAGGCAAGGTCTTCTTCTTTTTTGCCACTGCCAATGTGTTTAATGATTTTCGACTTATGACCTTCATATATGACTACTTGTATTGCAATTGAACCCGACTTTGTTTTTACTTTTCTTATCGATAGCATGTACAAAGATAAGCATTAGTGCGGTAAAATTGAGCGAGCTAAAATTTAAGTTCCTTTAAATAAATAACTTACAATCTTGCTTTCGCCACCTTTTAAGACGCGTCAGAAGTCAGGACATTCTGGCTTGGAGTGCTTGGATTTATCAAAGCTCTTTTCTGGCCCGCCGTGCTTATATACAAACTGCTTGAGTTTTTGAAAATGTAGATGTGATTAAATAAAGATACCCGATTTCTATCGGAAATCGGGTATCTAAGAGAATTTGAATTTTTATTTACTATTACGACATTTGTCGCCTGACGATTTTTTACTTTTTTAATCCTTTCTCAGGATTCAGATCTTTATACAACTTAATATATTCTTTGATTACTTTCATTGACCTTCCGGTTATTTCCTGTATCGACTCTTCATTCATTCCTTTTCTTAGCAGCTTCTTTACCTGGTCATAATGTTTTATATATCTATCAACTGCATCTTGACTATGTCCGGTTTTTAGTACTATATCTGCCGGAGATATTCCTTGTTCATACAGATTGATTATTATTCCTTTATGTGTAGGCAAACTTCCTTGGTCCAACACATATCCTTTCAACGGTAATATCTCTCCGGTCTTCTCTGTATATGCATCTAAATATTTTCTTATCGTACTCAAGCTCCGGTTCATCAGCACACTCAACTCAGCTCCGCTCAATAAACCTCCTTGACTCTTTGCACTCTTCAGCAGTCTGACCATCGTCTCTATGTCTCTTGATTCTCTATGGCGATAGTTACTGTTACGGTCGCCTTTCTTAAAATATATCCTCCGCTCAACATCTTCCTTCGTTATCAACGGAAGCACTACTGTTACCGTTGCGTAATCTTCTGTCTTCTTTCCATAGCTCTGACGTTGTCCGTCATCCTTCGTGGTTGTAAATACCATCTCTCCAAATCCCACCCGGTTTCTCTCCAGATAATGTTCCCGGTATAAATTCTCTATATCTTCGGCCAGCATATCCAGCACTTTCCTTGAGCCTAATACCTTATATTCACTCTCAAGCAAATTTACTATCGCCGTATGTATGTTCCTTTTGTTTATACTTTCGTATCTGTCTCTTATCTGATTTATATTCATCATTAGCCTCTCATCATAGCTGCCAGAGGCTCTAAATAGCTCTTTTCTGTTTTTTTTATCCCCTCTCTATATCCACTTCTCTCTATCAGTAATCTTAAATTTCCTTTCCTTGTCTTGTCCTTCTTGCTTTCATTTATCAACTCTACATATTGCTTTACCAACACCTCGCTTAATCCTGTTACCGCACTTATGTCTTTTACTCTATGTATCCTTCTTGCCTGAGACATCAATACTTTTACAAAACTTCCCATGTACCTCTTTATCGCTCCTACACTATGTTTTGTCTTCAACTTTATCTCACTATATGTCTGGCCATCTAAATACATCCCGATTATCTTTACCTTATGCGTTTGTCCTCTGCCTATGTTATGCAGATAGCCTCTCGTTACTACTTCTATGCCTTTCTGCTTTATCTGTTTTATATCTCTCTGTATCGTCCTTACCGTACAGCTTAAATATTTTCCTAAATCTTCCTGGCTTAATACTCCTCCTTGTTCTATGGCTTCTTCCGTTATCCTCTCTATCTTTATTTGTCTTAAACTTATTCTTCCAAATCCTTTTAATACTTCTATGTCTTCTATTCCGTTGTCTATCGTTAGCCGGACTTTCTTCTTTTGCATCTTCTCTATCATTCTTCCGGCTCTCTGTTCTATCTCGATTAAGCCAGAGGCTTACAAATACCGTTACTTCTATCTGTCCTTCCTTTAATGTATGATCTCTTAGTAAACATTCCTTTGCTGTATTTAATATCAGCTCACTTAATTTCGGAGAGAGTTCATATGAGTTCTCTAACTCCCAGATGAACTCTCCTTCCGAACTTTTTGTTTGACGTCTATTTAATACTGTCCTTCTTAGTTGCATTTGACACCTCAGATATTTCTTGAAATTTACTCTTTTCTGAGGCGACAAATGTCGCTATTTTAGTAATACCATCTTCTTCACTGAAGAAAATGTTCCTGCCGTCATTCTATAAAAATAAATTCCGCTCGGCACTGCACTGCCGGATGAATTTTTTCCATTCCAAGCTGCACTATAGCTGCCTGGATTACGAT
>DAIEOU010000052.1 GCA_027348755.1 archaeon | reverse complement strand
AGAGGCACTTATTGGGCTTATGAGCAAAGGTTCGCTTCCTACTGAGATAAGCAATATAATAAATCAGGCGATATCTAAATCTGGAATACCTTCACTAATATTCAACAAAACTCTTCCTGTAAGTATAGATGAAGAGGAAGCTGAAGGAGTTCTTAAGAAGAATGAAGCAACACAATTCACAAAAATAGTCTCAAACCTTCAAAAAAATTCCAAAAAGCTTATAGGCATACCTGAGAAGTTGGAGAAAATAGAGAGATACATAATATTCGCGGATTTCATATCGGGCATAAGTAAGTACATAGAGGATAAAATGGAATATCCTGAAGTATCTGATAGGGTATCTATAACTTATGCAAAAAATATATTTATACCTAATGCTCAGCCAGTTTCTTTCTGGCTTGATGATAATGATAAGTGTTCTATACTTACTGGTGCAAACAGTGGAGGAAAAACAACTCTTCTAGAGCATATAATACAAATAAACAGTTTATTTCAGATGGGATTACCAATAGAAGGAAAAGTAATATTCCCGATTTTTAGCGAGATATATTATTTCGCAAAAACAAAAGGTTCTGCGAACAAGGGAGCATTTGAAACACTCCTTTCACAAATGGCAAGTATATCATCTGGAGCAAATACACTAATATTAGCAGATGAGATAGAAGCAGTTACAGAGCCAGGGGTTGCAGGAAAAATAATAGCTGCAACTTCAGAGTATTTCATAAAGAGAGATTGTTTTCTTGTAATTGCAACACATCTTGGACAAGAGATAAAGCCTGTGCTTCCGTATAAAGCGAGAATAGACGGAATAGAAGCAAAGGGACTTGATGAAAAGTTTGAGCTTATAATAGATCACAACCCAGTAATAGGTCGAATAGCTCATTCCACTCCAGAGCTTATAGTGGAAAAGTTAGCAAAATCAAGAAAAGAGGAATACTACAGATATCTCCACGAGTACATAAACGCAAACAAGAATTGAAATCAAGCTAATAAAATGTGTGAGGGTATTAAAGATTATTGCTTTTCAAATAGAGTTTTGAATAAGCGATTTTGTTTAAAAGACAACATTGTTAATAATTTGTAATGGATTCCCATTACAAGTACCCTACAACCTTGGATTATCTTAAAGCAGCTGAAGAAAATAGATTAAATGGTACTTGTCCGATTTTTATAAGCAGGAACAGGCTTAGGGGAGACTCACATATAACAACATATAGCGTTGTTGCAGGGGAATCTCTTCCAATGGAAAGCAGAGATCTAAAAATACAGGTTTATGGAGCTGAAGGGGCATGTGGAGAGCCAGTAACTATAACAAAAGAAGGGCATCTAGAAGACAGGTGTGTAAGAGAAATACACCTTTAAAGCTAAAAATATTATAGCAATTTTCTACTTCTAAAGCTTCAGCAATAAGGTTTAAAAATCATCATTATTGAGTAATAACATGAAAATAAGCCTTATGCAGGCATTTGAAGGCACAGCCATAGGATACTTTATAGTGGCATGCATTTGGATTGCAGCACGTATAAACAGATAAGAATTCTATAAAATTATAAATTAAATAAAAATAAAGGTCAAGCGATTAGTAAGCTTAATCGCCCTTAAACCTTGAAAATAAATTTAAAGGTTTTGATAAAGCTCGTTTACTTTGAGCTCATTGCACCGAGAGCACCAACGACAGCGACTACTCCACCGACAACTGGCAACCATGATGTTGCATACCATTGTCCTATAACTGCAAGAACGCCGCCGACGAGTGCTGTCCAGCTACCCCATCCAGCCATTTTACACATACCTCCTTTCAGATAGGAACATAATAGCTTATAGATTGCTGCCTTTATATACATTTCTTTCGAGGAATAACAAAATTATGCAAAATAAAGCATAAGTTTATTGTTGCTGATCGATGTAATATGTTCTATCTCTAACTAAAGTCCCTCTAGAGAGAGCGCCTTTTGCATGATAAAAATTTGTGGGAATTCTTACACCTGATGAAGCATAATTTCTTGTCTGAGGATTTTCTAGAGAGAACAAAGATACCTTTCTCATTGGAAGCTTTGATCTTCTTACAGTATTTTCTAATGTCATAATGTAAGCCCGAATTTGGGGTATATAAGACTAACTAAATTGTAATGCTAATCAGAAAGAAAGAGAGAAAAATTTTAGATAATTTAAGAGAAAGCTATTTTTAGAGGGGTATCGGTTTTAGTTGGGCGTTATTTATCTTTATTAATACGAACTATAGACTTATGCTGAAAATTATTAGCGATACGGATATGTTTTTACTTTGTTAAAACGAACCTATTATATATGCTCAAAGTTTCAAGCGAAGAGAAGAAGATTACGCTTGATGCTCAAGCCTCTTTTTTGATTCGAAAACATATATTTCGGCTGGACAACCAGTCACAGATATATCCATAAATGCTCTTCCGCAATCGCTTGCTCCTGGAGAAGGTTCTTCTAATTCTAACTTTGCAAACTCGGGAAATTTGTCAATAAGAGAGAGATAGTTTCTCAGAGTGTGGGCTCTTCTCCTAAAGAAGTGATATTCTTCTATCTTTGGAAATGCTGGAACAGCATAAGGAATAGTGTTCCATACAATATGTGTAAAGTTGTTAAATTCTCTTTCCTCGTGTCCATATCTGACAGCAACTAGTTTAATTCTATCTTGCCATCTTCTTTGGATTGATTCATATGCTCTTCTTGTAGGCATGCAATGCATTACTAATAAAGGTATATAAAATCATTGTTTAAAACGAACTTAACTTTAAAGATTGCCTAAAAATGCTCTGAAACTTCGCTTAATGTATCTTGTGCGAACGTCTAAATTGCCTTAATCTTCGTCACCCATCCCAAATGGATCCATGATGTTACCCATTGGGCGGTTATGCAAACTGTCTAATGATGAAGGCAAGGAGATTGGAGAGCCATTTCTTTTTCTAACTCCTGCCGCATATCCTCTCCAGTCATGTTGAAGACCTTGTCTGAACCCTCTTTGCGCATCCCACTTTGAATCAAAATAATCTCTTTGCTCAGGTTCACTACATCTTTCCTCTTCTCTTCTTTTATGATAATCCTCTGCCCAACTCATCCTCTTTCATACTTATCATAATTAATAATCTTTTCGGTGGTCGGGCGCGATCGGCGCTTCGCGCCTCAATTGTTTGTGGCTATCTTTCTTAGACTAACGGGCGATTTTTTGAATATTAAAACGAACTCATTCTATATGCTTAAAGTTTTAAGCGAAGGGAAAAAGGTTACGCAGAAAGTCAAAACCATTGTTTATTTTCTTCATAAATTATGTTTAAAGTAGACTGCAGTTGACGAATGTCCTCTAATGACATTCCTCCAGACAGTTGAGACAATCGATTCTTATCAGAAGCATGCAACTCAACAAACTCCTCTAGTGCATTAATTAAGACTAAAATTTCTCTTGAAGACAACTTAAAATTGAACTTATTTTCGTTCATTATAAAATTGGGTATTTCCTATTAAAATATCTTTGTATGTTTGATATCCGAAATCAATAATTAGGTTAAAGCGAACTCTTATACGTACTGAAAGATTACGCAGATTAAGACATACGTTTTATAAGAGAGGCATATACATGCATACCTAAAGAGTCAAGCTTTTTTGATATTTCGTCTCTTCCTGAGATAATCTCAGTTTCATAGTTAAGCCCATATTCTAAGGAATCTTTAGCAGCATGATGCCTGGCCAATGGTATTGGGATGCCGCGATATTCTTCATCAGAAAGAATGCAGATAGGATTTGATAAGAGTATCCTTGGCCTTGAGTATTCTTCGGAATCTAAAATTCTTTCAAAGGTAGCTAAAACCACTGGATTGTAATGCTCTCCTTGATCATCTCCCCTCGCGTTAGAATTCCTTCTTGAATATTTGGTTCTAGTATAACCTATAAGGAGGACTAACGACCCTTCATTTAGTGTATACGTCTTCTCTTCCTTAACTACGTTTGTCTTGGAAAGTTTAAGATTTGCCATCAAAATGGTTAGAGCA
>DAIEOU010000051.1 GCA_027348755.1 archaeon | reverse complement strand
CTTTCTCTCGACCCTGCAAAGCGCCTTTCGCGTCATCTTCCCGGAACCGGGGCGGCGCGGGATATTGCTGAGCTGGCTCTTGCCGCTGGTGCTGCTGCCGCTGCTGCTGCCTTTGCTGCTTCTGCTGCAGCTGCTGCTTCTTCTGCTGCTTTCTTCTCGTTCTGCTGCTTTGCCATAACCTCTGCAAAGAACGGTGCCAAAGCTGCCTTCTTTTCTGCTGATAAATTTGTAACTGAGGCTTTTATTTCGTGATCATATTTTCCTAAGTCAATTTCTTTTTCTATTTCCTTTGGATCTTTACTTTCAACTAGAATTCCTAATGAAACACAACTTCCGACTACTAGCTTGACAGCAGCTTTCATGTCCTTTGCAAGCATGTCGGGCATCTTTGTCTTTGCTATTGATATTATCTGCTCTATTGCAAGGTTTCCAACTCTAAATGTTTTTGCAGCTCCAGATCCTGACTCCAATCCAGCTTCTTTCTTTAACAAGGTAGCTACAGATGGAGAGAAAACCTGAACTGTAAATGATTTTGTCTTTGTATCTACATCTACTTCAACTGGAACCTGCATTCCTTTGAAACCAGAAGTGGCTGTGTTTACGTCGCTTATGACTTTGCCCATGTTTATTCCTAGAGGCCCTATCTGCTGAGCTACAGCTGGACCTGGCTTCATTGCTCCACCCTCAACTATTAATTTTATTTTCATTCTGATTGTTCTCCTTCATCACCCTTATCTTCACGCCTTATAACCTTTACGTTATCTATTTTGACTGTCAAAGGTATAGGAACGGATGCTCCAAGCAAAGAGACGACGACTTCTCCCTTCTGCTTGTCAAGTCTTGTGACCTTGGCTTTTTCACCCTTGAATGTCTGACCGATTATTTCTACAATGTCTCCTATTTCTATCTTCACGTCCTCGACTTTAGGCTCTAGCATGTTCTTTATTTCTGCATATTCTACTGTCTTTCCTATTATGCCTTTAACATATGGTAAGTTGAATGCTGCTTCCTCTGCAGATTCTCTGTCAGAAGACTCAAGGATTATGTAACCCTTTACTCCATGAGGTCTTACTATTGCGTATACTGGAAGATTTTTCTTTGTAGCTCTCTCTGCAATTAATTCAATTGCGCGCTCTTCTTTGTTTGTAGTTACTTTTATTATGAATAACATTTTTTCTTATGCTCCGCTACTTCAAATAACTAGAAGTAGTTGTACATTCTGAGAAAATACGGTTTATAAAGGTTGTCATTGCAATTTTGCAAGATATTCCTTTATTCTCTCTATTGTCTGGGGAACTAGAAAGCGCTCTATCTTTGCCTCAAAAAGTTCGCTGAGAGGAGCGAACTCCGAAATGCGATATTGGTTTTCTTGCTTGTCGACAAGCATTGCATCACGCAGCCTCTTCAGCTGCCTTCTTATATTGCTCTCTGCAAGACCCTTGCTTTCGAGGGAGTTCGATTTTCTAAGCTCTGTAACTTTATCTCGTATAGAAAAAGAAGAGAGCCATTCTTTTTTCTTTCTAGAATCTTCCAGAACAAGGAGAATATCAACTATAATATCTCTTGAATCTCCGGGTTGCAAAAGACCAAGAGAAAGGCAGACTTTTCTCACCAACTCGCGTTGAGAAGAATCATATGGCTTTTCATATTTCCTTAGAGTTATCTCAGAAAGTGGAATGTCCTTCACCATGCGACTTTCAACACAACAATGATTATAAATCTAATTCTTTTTCCGAGGATATGGAATTTGTTGCTTTTGTTGGAACAGACAAAGAAAACTGGGGGCAGATAACTGCTTTAATAAACAGGTTTGAAACTGATAGGATAGTTTTAGTAATGGGGAAGGACGCGACTGATTTTCCTACGACAAGCAAATGTGAAAAGATAGTAATTGATACTGGAAAATCCCTGGTTTCTCTGAAAGACGAGCTGTTAGAAAAGCTTAGACAAAAAAAGATAGGAGACTTTGAGGTCGCATTGTCACTTGCTTCAGGAAACGGAAAAGAGCACATGGCGCTAATATCTGCTTTACTTAGCTTACCTGTAGGAATAAAACTCGTTATATACACTAAGGACGGAGTTCAGTTTCTTACTTAATGAAGAACGATTTTTGGTACGATATACTTGATATCCATAATGGCTCATTCGCGTTAGTTGTTTCTATTGATTATGTAAATTCTTTGGAAGAAAGAATAAATTTGCCCATGTTGGAAGAACGCATACGAGAAATTAGGCATTCTGATGAAACTCCTGCAAATCTTTCAATAATGATGAATGATAAAAATCCAAATCTGCTTCACAGTATCGGAGCATTCAATGCAGGACTTGACAGAGATTATTCTCAAGTTGAACCGCATGATGAAGAACATGAAGCAGTATACAGAACACATAATATTCATGGACCTGAAGGATATTATGTGATTAGTCAGGCATTTTTTGAATGGACAAGATTTATTGAAATAGCGAAATCTAGACAAAAGCAATAATCCACTTAATCATTAGAGCTGCAACTAATGCTAGAACAAGCCAGGTAGAAACTTTGAAGGCCTTTTCGGCAATGTTCTTTCTCTTTGTTACCGCAAGAACCATGAGGTAGAAGAAACGCCCTCCATCGAAAACTGCAACTGGAAGCATGTTAACTAAAGCAACTGAGACGCATATTATTACGCTCCACCAAAGAAGATCGTAAACAAACACGCCGAAATCTCCAAGACGTGAATCATATGATATTAAAGGATTCTTTATGTCTGATATTATATTGTATACCCATCCCATAGGACCGCTACGAGCTTGTGTAGGTATTATGCCTATTCCCAAGAAGGCAGTTCCATTGTTGTCTGAGAGAGTCAAGTTTGTATACATTATTGAGCCATTCTCAAGTTTTGTCTTTACAATCACATTATCTCCAGGCATATGCGATAGAAGAGCAGAACGGAGAGAGTCATATGAAGGAGTGTTCTGAGAGCCTATAGAAACTATTGCGCCTGTAAGGTTTTTTATAAATGCTGGAGAGTCATCATATGCTATTACATATGAAATATTATTGTCAAGAGAGTATGCAAGACTTGAAGGCTCTATGAAATACGTTTTATTATAAGCTGTCAGATTTATGAAACTAGAATTTGTTGTTATAAGGAGCTCCGAGTTGTTGACTGGAAGTCCATTTATTGAATTTATAGAACTTAGATTTATTGGAGAAACGGCGTAAGAGTTGAACATAACACCTGCTGGAACGAATGCTACTGAGAAGAATCCCCAAAGAAGTAAGGCTGCAACTATTGTGCTTATAACGTTTGCAAAAGTTCCTGCTGCGAGAATGGAAAGCTGTGCTCTTATAGGCGCTTTCTGCATCTGTTTTTCATTAGGCTCGACGAAAGCGGCAAGGAAAGGCCCGAGGAAACCGAATCCTGTTGAATGAACTTTTATCTTGTTAAGACGTGCGAATATACCATGAGCGAACTCATGAGGCACCGCAACTAGAGCGATTATTATTATCCAGTATGTAAAATAAAATGGAGGAAGGAAGTTAAGATGGAAAAGCTCTGGAAGATATGGAATTAAAGGAGTTAGAACTGGAACTTTTAGAGCCTGTGCAAGAATAGGTGAAGACAAATATTCATATGAGAATGAAGCTATCATCCAGACCATACTTATCATTAAGAACAGACCTGAAGCGATAACAATATACTCTATGGATTTAAGAAATTTTGAATTTTTCTTTGTAAACTTGTCTATTAATTTTACACCTATTTGGGTAGGATAAAGATACATTATGCCTTGCCTCTTCAGATTGTGTTTTTTCTTTATTATAAAAACGGTAAAGACTAAAGCAAAAATGACTAGAAATATTAGGTCATAGGCTATAAAGCTCATTATTTCTTACGCACTGGGCGGAAGACGTGGCTACCGCAGCGAGGGCATTTAACCTTTTTGGCTATGACTCGAACGGCCTGTGTACGAATCTTCTTATTGCAGTCTCTGCAGATAAAAACATTGCCGAAGAGTCTCTTTTGAGCTACTGGAAGTTTTGTTGCCATTAGAATAT
>DAIEOU010000050.1 GCA_027348755.1 archaeon | reverse complement strand
ACGGAGCAAGCGGAGAGAGTGGGCAAGTAAATCTTTTTGTTCAGCATAACGCTGCGGGACAGAGTGCTTCAGGAAGCGGATAATGGAAAACGAAAACCTTCTTCTTACACTTGCGGTTGTTGCTGTTGTTTTCTCTGTTGCAGGAGCAGGAGTAATGTATTATTCAGTAGCCTCAGTTCCTGGAAACATGCTTAACGGATATACAATAGTTCAAGCTCAGGGTACTACAAACCTTACAGTTTCACAGACAGTTGCTATAAACTTCACTGTAAACAACATAAACTTTGGAACTGGCTATGTTTTGCCTGGAGCTTCAGGAGCGTTGTTGATGACTGGAGGGGGAAATAACACAAACGCAACTGGTTGGGTTAATGTGACTCAAGGCTTTGTTGTTGCAAACATAGGAAACATAAATGTATCTCTCTGGCTTTCAACAAACAAGACAGCACAGCAATTCATAGGTGGGACAAACCCATTGTACCAATATAATGTTACAAATAATGCTTCATCATGCCCAAGTCTTGGAATAGCTTCGAAACAATTTAACGCTTGGTATAATGTTAATACAAGCAATTCAACTGCTCCATGGTTTGGAGATTATATATGCAGGAACATGTCATACATTCAGGGAAATAACAACTTGACCATAGACATAAAACTATTCGTTCCATCAGACTCGCTTACTGGAGCCTTAGGCGACTTCATGACTGCTACTGCCCAGAACGCATATTAGGAAAGCTATATAAAACGATGTTTGTTTTCAGTTTTATGAGGGGATATATAATTCTGCTTCTGCTTGCGTTTATTTTTATCGTCCCTCTTTCTAGCGCAGCCATAATGGTGAGCCCTGGAAGTTATAATGTAAATTTTGAACCTAACCTCAAGGCCAATTATGATTTTACATTTTTTGTAGACGATAATACTCTTCTTCAGATATATGCTGCTGGGGACCTTGCTCAGTACGTCAAGTTAAGCACTGATTCTATAAAAGGACAAGGAACTGTAACAGCTAGCGTTTCTCTCCCGGCTTCTATTGATGTTCCTGGACTTCATGTTATAAGTATAGGAGCAAGGCAAGCTCCTAGCCCTGGGCAGCAGGGATTCGGACTAGTTGGAAATGTTTTAGGACAGATAGAGATATTTGTGCCTTATCCTGGGCAGTATGCAACTTTTGATCTTTCAGCCAATAATGCGAATGTAGGACAGAACGTCACATTTTCAGGATCTGTAAACAACCTTGGAAAGGAGTTTATAACTGCGAGAGCATTCGCGGATGTTTATCTTAACAATACCAAAGTTACTAGAGTAGATTTAGGAAGCTTCTCACTTAACGCTTCGACAAAACAGGCGTTCTCATCAGATATGGATAGTCACGGAATGCTTCCTGGGAATTATAATGCAATAGGAACACTCATGTACGGAGATAGCCATATAATTCAGAATAATTTAAGCTTCAAACTTGGAGAGTTAAAGGTAAGCATACTGAATTATACCTCAAGTTTTCAGAGAGACAAGATAAACAGAATGGAAATAGAAGTTGAAAGTCATTGGAATGATCCAATTCAAGGAGTATATGCTAATGTTACTCTTATTGGATATCCTATAAGCTTTACAACCCCCACAATATCTCTTCAAGGATTTGATACTGGAACATTGACAGGATTCTTTGATACAACTGGACTCAATGACAGCTTTGAAGCGGCTATAACCCTCAATTATGCTGGAAAGAGTGAGAATGAGGTCGTGAATCTCTCTTTAGAGAAAAAGAATGATTATATGCCAGTAATACTAGTTTCTGCAATATTGTTTGTTGCAATACTCATAGCTCTGACAGTGATACTAAAGAGAAGGAAAAAGAGTAAATGAAATATAATCTCAGCTGGTTTAAGTTCGGGATAGGTTTTTGGACAGGAGCTCTTGTATACAGCATAATAAACATACTTATATCCATGAGAAAATCAAATTATTTTGTAGAATACAACTTAATGATATCTTTAGTGGCTCTTGCAGGCATAATCTTGAATATTATAATGTATAGATTAAAAGGGGATAAGAAAATTTAATGAAGAAACTTTACTTATTTGCTTTTGCATCAGTTTTGTTTGTTATAATAAGCTCAGTATATGTTATTCAGTCTGCGCCCCTTGAGAGACATGAGCTTCAGGTAAGATACATCATAGGGAATTTTACTGGAATAGATGTAAATGGTTCTGCTTTGACCTTCGGGGAGGTTATGCCTGGAGGTTCATCAACAAGAACAATAATACTATATAACTCGCATCCATTCCCTGTAGAGGCTAGATTTTATATCAGTGATAACCTTAAAGGTTCTGTAACATTGCCTGAGCAAGTTAAAATAAATCCTGGAGAGAATGTAAGCCTTCCTGTGAGTGTCTTGGCAGAGCCAGGAAAACCATTTGGAGAATATACTGGTTCATTTAGTGCAGTTATATCGAGGTATTAAATGAAAATGAAATATAGACTTTTCTTTATACTGATAATCTTTTTTTCAGCTTTTATAGCACAGACTTCTGCTTCCCTCTCTCCAGCAGAGATAATGCTTAACTCAAGTTCAGGAGTTCAGAAAATAAACTTTAATTTTGAAGGCTCGCAAGGAAATTACATAATATTTGCTCAAGGTGAATTAAATTCTAGCTTATCTTTTCAAGAGAATTCTTTTTCTTTATCATCTTCAGCAAAAACAATTGAATGCACTTTTAGTCCTGACGATGCGTCTCCAGGGGTGCATGAGGCAGATGTAGTATTAATGAACCTTAATTCTGGAGAGCAGTATTCAGCAAGAATACTTGTGAGCTATCCTTATCCTGAGAAATATGTTAACGCTACTCTTCAGGTAAATAATGTTCTAGAGGGTTCAGAAACAGGTTTTGTTGTTAATTTGAATAATATGGGAATAGAAAATGTCTCAGATGCAAGTGCAAACATAGAAATCTTCAACTCTCTAGGAACTAAAGTTGCAGAATTGAAAACTAATCACGCTTCTGTTTCTTCAGGAGAATCTGTAGAGATAAGAGCTCCATGGAAAGCTGATTTTCCAGTCGGGGAATACAAAGCAGTTGCAGACATAGAATATGATGGAAATTCTATCTCTGAAGAACGCTCTTTCAATATAGGAAATATGACTTTAGACCTTCAACAGGCAATAGTAAGGGAATTCGCTCTAGGAGGAATAGCAAAGTTCGAGCTTCTCACTCAGAATTTATGGGATAGGAATATATCGGGGGTAACTAGCGATATAAAGATAACAGACAGCTCCGGAAACAGTATAGCTGAGTTTAAATCAACTCCATATGATATAAGCCCTCTTGAGAAGGCAGATATAGTGTCATTTTGGGATACTTCAAACGTAAATGCAGGAAATTATTCTGCAAATGTACATATTACAGGATCTGGAATGGA
This sequence comes from archaeon, assembly GCA_027348755.1. GTDB lineage: Archaea > Nanobdellota > Nanobdellia > Pacearchaeales > GW2011-AR1 > DAIEOU01. The sequence continues at coordinate 658 of DAIEOU010000050.1, read as the reverse complement.
TATAACAAAAGTTCTTAGTGTTGATGTCTCTGATAATTCCATAGGGATATTTGGTTTGTCTGAGATACAGCAGAATTCGAACACTAGTTCAGGCCCTAATCTTACGCTTATACTTGTTATAATTGCGTTGATTCTTGTGTCTGCAAACATAGGTTGGTTTGTTTTTATAAGAAAGCGCCTTTTCCGAAGGCGTTAAGAAACTTTTTATATATAACAATACTTTTCCGAGGATGAAAAAGGGCATCATTACACTCTGGATTCTCTCTGCTTTGCTCTTCTCTTTCATGGCTTATACTCTTATTTCTGCTGGTTCAATAGAACTTACTGGACATAGCGTTTTAGGAAACATATTCATATATGTATTCGGAGCTGCTCCAAGCATAAAGATTGACAGCCCTTTGAATACTACGTACAATTTTGCAATAGGGAGTAATTATACCCTCGATCTTAATGTCTCTGCCAACGAGAACATAAGCGCATGGTGGTACACATTGTATGATCTAAGACATAATACTACTGTAAATTCAAACATGTTTTTCAGTCCTAACAGCACATTCAATGCAGTAAGATGGCAGAATAAGCTTACAGTATACGCGAATAATAGCCAAGGGCAGATAGGAAGCGCAAGTGTTATATTTTACATACAAGTTCCAAATTC
>DAIEOU010000004.1 GCA_027348755.1 archaeon | reverse complement strand
GACTTTTCAACAAACAGCTCAGAAGTGTAGTTTCTGAGAGAGCAGGCGTTATTGAAAAGGTCACTCGTGCAAGGAAAAGGGCCTTGCCCATTCTGGAAAAGATACTTCCGACAGGATACACAACTGAAAACGAGAGCAATTTCAAACAATTTTCTTATCTTTACAATGAACTTGAAAAGGAAGCAAGAAAATCGCTAGAGCAAGATGAAATTGAGAGACTCGAGAGGCTAGTTAGATGGCTTGATGTAGGCGAAAAAGAAATTAGGACAAACTTAGCAAAGTGATCCCACCAAGAATTGAACTTGGGACCTCTGCCTTATCAGAGCAGCGCTCTAACCAACTGAGCTATGGGATCTTTAAACTGCAGCGGTATTTTCGTTTATAAACGTTTCTTGATAATGTTTATAATCTAACTCCTCAAAACCTATTTATGCGCTGTTAGTTCAGTGGTAGAATGCGAGCTTCCCAAGTTCGAGATGCGGGTCCGATTCCCGCACGGCGCACTTTGGCCTATCTTCTCTGAACATCATACCGTTCTACTTCTTCAAGCATCGCATTTCTTATTCCTGCATAATCAAGTATCTTGAAGGACTTGTCAAAGCTTAATGTATGCACCAAGTTCCATGTGTCGGGCCTTCTATCTGCCTGTATACCCAAAACGTATAGCGTCTCTTTTCTTCCTCCAATAAACGAAACTTCCGCAATTTCAAACACTCTTTCGGGCAATGGCCCTCTTTGCAAAACAGGAAGATGAGGTAAATCCTCTGGAATCATAAAGCTACCCAGATTATTAGTATTTAAAGATAAGCTTGATTATTCATAAGCATTAAAAGGCATCACAGCATCAAATATGAATGGATTATTTTAAGAAGCTCTGGGCATATCTTCAGAAGGACACTCTTGGATCATGGATAGCTTCATTGCTTATTTTATTCATCATAATAAAATTCATAGTATTCCCATTGCTTTCATTTGTTACTGGCAGTTCATTACCTCTTGTTGTAGTTGAATCTTGCTCTATGTATCACGCAACCAGCTTTAACGACTGGTGGTATCAGAATGGAGCATGGTATATTGAAAATAATATATCTAAGAACGAATTTAGCTCATTTAACATGCTTGACGGTCTTAACAAAGGCGACGTAGTAGTTGTAGTAAAAGATAGTCATCCCAAACCAGGAGATATAATAATTTTCAATGCTGGAACTCAGTATCCAATAATCCACCGAATAATGTCCCTTTCGCCTATAAACACTAAAGGGGATAACAACCTTGGACAGCTCTCAATAGAGCAAAATATATCAGAGAATTCAATAATAGGCAAAGCAGCCTGGAAAGTGCCATTTATAGGCTGGATAAAACTCATATTCTTTGAGCCTTTCAAACCTGCCAGTGAAAGGGGCCTTTGTGTCCCAAGCGCATGACAAGAAACGTTTAAATAATATCTGAAAGTAAGAAAAAAATGGAATTTTGCGAGAAATGTGGAGGTATAATAACCCTTAATGAAGGAAAACCTGCTTGTGCAAGATGCGGGTATAAACCTAAGAAGAAGATAAAAATAGAATCAGCTGAGAAGATTGCACAGAAAGATTCCGTTGCAGTCATAAACGAAGATGCTGGAAACGTTTATCCAATAGTCCAAATAGACTGCCCAAAGTGTGGAAATAAGAAAGCATATTTCTGGACAACTCAAACGAGGGCAAGTGACGAATCTGAGACAAAGTTTTACAAGTGTGTAAAATGCAAGCACACCTGGCGAGTATATAGATAAATGATTAGAATTAGATAGGTTTAAGAACCAACTTTCTGAGACTCGATAATGAATGTACTTATAGCAGATGATGACGACTCGATTAGGCAAGTGCTAGCTCTAATGCTGTATACTCTTGGAAATAAATACAACAATAAAGACATTAGAATAAATGAAGTAAGGAACGGCTTGGAGCTTTCATCAAGAATTGAACCTGAACATTCATATGACCTTATAATAACTGATAATGACATGCCTGGAAGAAAGGGACTTGATGTTTTAATAGGCCTAAGAGAGAGAAAGGATTATACTCCAGCTATCATTTTTACAGGTAATCCTCTAATAATTGAGAGACTTGAAGAAACAAATAAAAAGATAACTTATGGAAATAGTAATGCAAAAATATACAGTCTTAACAAACCTGCAGGACCAAGAGACTTAGAAGAAGTTATACTCATGGCTAAGCCAAGTTTTAATAATCTGCCTGGAGCCAATCAATATGCTTCTCTCTAGCCAATACGTTTTTAAATCATGATTTAATTAAAGCTACAAGGCCTCGTAGCTCAGCCCGGTCAGAGTACTGGACTCTTAATCCAGGTGTCGCGGGTTCAAATCCCGTCGGGGCCACTCATAATTATGGCAATAAAGCCCATCTGTGATATCTGTAAGAAAGAGTTGCAAGAGTTTGGTGCGATTCTTTTAAGTCCACCTGATAAAAACAATAAAGTTGTTAAGTATCATCTGTGCATTAATTGTTATACTAAAATGGAGAAGCAGATTAAAAATGAAATACAACCCCGAACTTAAGGCAAGTATACCTGCATATTTTGATTATGTCATAATAGTAGAAGGCAAAAAGAGCGCAGATGCAATGTATTCTGTTGGTTTTAGGAAGATTTACACCCTTCACGAAACAGGAGTTCCTATGAAGGAACGTGTTGCACAAATAATGGAAAGTATAAACAAGAAAGACAAGGTCTGCATTCTCACTGACTTTGACAGAAAAGGTAAGGACCTCTATCTTCTTGTAAAACCTATTTTTCAAGAGCATGGCGCAAAACTTGACAGCAGTTTACGCGGTCTTCTCCTAAAGGGACAGTTTGAGCACGTTGAAGAAATAACGCAATTCTTTGATAAGCTGAGCAAAATAGGTTAACGAAGTTTTACTTCCAACAAGCCTTTCCTTGTATCACTGGACGCATTTCTTGGCAATGTTGGTGATTTTATATGTCCTTGACCTTCAACATAGTCTGTAGGAGACGAACAATTGCCATTCTTAGCATACCATTTCCAGAAAGATGGTCTCGGTAACACTAAAGAATATTTTTCAGGATCAATATTATTGAAGTTCATTTAAGAGACAAGACGCTTGACATTCTCTATATTGTCAGCAATCTCCTGACCTTTCTTTGTTAATTTTATGAGCTTTATTCTTCCTTTCTTCTCAAAGACTACTAAGCCAAGCTTCTCAAGTGCCTGAAGTATTTTTACAGCGTGACTGTATGTGCAGTCAGCTTCTTTCGCAAGTATACTCCCGTATCTCGCTCGAGATATTCTTTTCAATGCGATTAACATCAATGCCGGCTTCCTGCGGAAAAATAGGTCGAAATTGTCTTCCATTTTTGATATATATTTTCTAATGTATATATTCAATCTGCATTTCGCTTTTAAACTTTTCTCCGACTTTGTTACCTTTCGCAGTAACAATTCCAAAAGAGAAGTGGTAACTTCAATTACAGCGTCGGCAAAATATAGTTTAAAAGCGAAGATTTTTAATAGAATGAAATACAAGATATAATATGGTAAAAAAGCTAAAATTGCTCGCTGCAGCAGACATACATGGAGACTCAAGACTAACAAAAAGGCTAGCTGAGCTTGCAGAGAAAGAAGCAGTTGATCTCGTGGTTCTATGTGGAGATCTTACAGGCATACGTGAAACATCTGGAATAATAAAACCTTTCAAAGATAAGAAGCAGAGAGTAATAATTTTGCCTGGAAACCATGATTCATTTGCAACAGCAGACTTCATGGCTTCTCTATATAATGTAAAGAATATACATGGTTATTCTGCAGTATATGAAGACATAGCACTTTTTGGAGCTGGAGGTGCAGATGTTGGTCCTGGATTTATATCTGAAAGAGAACTTTGGGCTACCCTTAAAAAAGCTCATACTCCTATAAAAGATGCAAAGGCAAAAATAATGCTTACACACATGCATCCATTCAAGAGCAAATCAGAATGGTCTGGATTCGAAGGAAGCAAAGCAATAAGGAGGGCTATAAAGGAGTTCAAACCTGATTTTCTGCTTCATGGACATATACATGAAGCTTCAGGAGTAGAAGAAAAGATATATGGCACAAAAGTGATAAATGTCAGTCAAACAGGAACTATAATAGAGCTTGAGTCCGACTAACAGAATATGTGTCTGAAAAAGAGAAAAATTAACTAAAAGTTTTTAGTACATCTATAATTTCTTGTTTGTCGTGCTTTAATTGTCCATATTTAGGATTCATAAATCCCATATGGGATATTTCACCAAGATGCGAAATAATCCTTTGAATATACTGAGAGGAAATTGGACTATTCCTTTTCGCGCCGGATAGACCATCTAGTCGTAAAAGTTCCTCTAATTTTCCGTTATATTCTATTCCATAAACTCTTGGAGGCTCGACTGGATGAATTCCTAGTCCCAACATAGGAGTAGTTGATTCTAAGTCATTTTGACCAAATAATTCATAACCATTGTAACGGGTAACATGATAATTTTCAAAAACATTTTTCAAAACATCTCTAGGAGAGTCCAAACAATATCCAATAAGAAGAGGTTTTCCAGAAGAACGGATGATTAATCCTGTTGTAGTGTAGTATGGAATTAAAGAAATGGCCGTAAATTTTCCAGCCGTTGAATCGACAACTGGGTCCCATTCTTCACAAAGAAGAGGCGCATTCACTATTAATGTTCCAGAACCTGTGTTACTTCTCGCCATTTTAAAAAAAAGATAAACTGTTTTATAAAAATATCTGTGTTGCAGGCGCACTGTTCAAGAGGCTTATACCTTTTTATAGTGTATAAAAAACAATACAGATTTATACACAACAATCTAATTAAATACATGTTAAACTCCAATACATAATGGCTGTTGAGACATATGTTCCCACTGACGCAAAGAATACTGTAGAAAAGGTAGTAAGGCAGAAACCAAGCATAGAAGAAAGAACTATAGTGGAAAGGCCAGGAAAACCGAGCCCTGCTAGTTTGCTTGAGAATAAGCCAAAAAAGTCTAGGAAATCAACTTCAAAGAAAAAAGACAAAGAGATTACCTACAAAAAAGACACTATCCTTATAATAACTGAAAAGCCACAAGCAGCCCAGAAGATTGCAGACGCTTTAGGAGATGCTAGAAAGCTAAGCTTTGATGGAGTTCCTTACTATGAGCTTGAAAGAAGCGGTCAGAAAATTGCAGTAGCTTCTGCAGTAGGCCATCTTTTTGGTTTAGACTACGTTAAAGGACAGAAAGGTTGGCCAATATTTGATGTAGAATGGAAACCTGCATACAATAGAAAGAGTGCAGCATTCACAAAAAGATATTACGATGCTCTTTCTGTGCTGTCAAAGAGAGCAAAAGAATTCATCATAGCAACAGACTATGATAATGAAGGAGAAGTAATAGGGTGGAATGTTCTTCGTTTCATATGCAAACAAGATAATGCAAAAAGAATGAAATTTTCCACACTCACAGCTCCTGAGCTTGAAAAATCATACGAACAACCACTTCAAGAGTTAGACTGGGGACATGCATATGCTGGAGAAACAAGGCACATACTTGACTGGCTATATGGAATAAACCTTTCAAGAGCATTAATGTCTGCAATAAAAAAAACTGGTTCTTTCAAGATACTTTCTATAGGTCGCGTTCAGGGCCCTGCTCTAAAGGTGATAGTAGATAGAGAAAGAGAGATCGAGAATTTTAAACCAGAACCATTCTGGAGAGTCTCAGCTTTAAGCAATGGAGTAGTATTCAGTTACCCTGAAGATATATTCAACAAGGAAGATCTTAAAAAATTTGACAATCTCAAAGAAGGAGAAGCTAGGACTGAAATAAGTCAAGAGTCTGTTTCTCCCCCTTCCCCGTTCGACCTTACTACATTACAAAGAGAAGCATACAGATTCTATCACATATCTCCTTCAGAGACTCTGAAGACTGCTCAGAAATTATATCTTGATGGGCTTATATCATATCCAAGAACTAGCAGTCAAAAGATACCTAAGGAAATAGAACCAAAAAAGATTCTGAAGCGCCTGCAAAACCAGTTTCCAGAAATAAAAAATGCAACCAGAGAAAAGCCAATAGAAGGAAAGAAGTCCGATCCCGCGCACCCTTCAATATATCCCACTGGAGAGCCTGCGAGTCTAAAAGGAGCAGAAGCGAAGGTATATTCTCTTATAGCCAGAAGATTCATATCCGCCTTCAGCCCCGATGCTAATCTCGAACATACCCGGATCACACTGACATCTGAAGGATTAAACTTCTATGCAAATGCCCAGAAGATAGTAGAGAAAGGATGGATGTCAGTTTATCCAAACAAAACAGAAGAAAGCAGTCTTCCAACAATGAATGGCAAATACAAAATAGATTCTATAAACACAGAGCAAAAAGAGACTCAGCCTCCTAAAAGATATACACCAACATCTTTGATAACAACTCTTGAAAAAAAGAATCTTGGAACAAAGGCAACAAGATCCGCAATAGTCGACACATTATTTGAACGTGGATACCTTGATGGGACAAGCATAAAAGCCACAGAGTTAGGCCTTAATCTGGTAAAGACTCTTGAGAGTTATTCTTCCATAATAATAGACGAGAATTTGACAAGAAAGATGGAAGATGAAATAGAATCACTTCAAGATATATCAGGAGTGTCAGGAAAGAAAAGCAAAGAAGATGAAATAGTCAAGAGTGCAGAAAACACAATAAAAAGCATTGCAGATAACTTTAAGTCTCAGGAAGATGCTATAGGAAAATCTCTTGCTTCTGGCCTTGAAGTAGAAAGACAAAAGGAAAGAGAAGCTGGATTACTTAATACATGTCCTAAATGTGGTAAGGGTCAGTTAAGAATAACATACTCAAAAAAGACAAAGAGATATTTCATATCATGCTCTGCATACCCTGAATGCACTTTCACTTCCCCGCTTCCTCCAAATTCCCTTATAAAAAAATCAGACAAAGTCTGCGAAAGCTGCGGCTTCCCCAAACTTCTTGCTATAAGAAAAGGAAAGAGACCATGGGAATTCTGTTTTAATCAGAACTGTGAACTAGTTAAAAAGCAAAGGGAAGAATGGGAAGCAAAGAAAGCAGCTTGGGCTGCAAAGAAAACTGAATAAAAATTATACAGCATTTTTATAAAAATTCCCAGACTTTACCGAAAGTCTGAGCTGAAGCATTGGAGCTTTATATCTTCTGCATAATTCATCCGAGACGCCCTTTCCAGAATTAATCTGATCAAGAATATTTGCTCCCAGTTGCAATAATGCGTACCCATGATGATATACTAATACTTCATCTCTTCTCATGTTAAACGCATCAATTATGTTGCACAACTCCATATGCGCTCCCAACTTATCATTAATATTCAGCAAATGAGAAACATCAGAATCATACTCTTCAATCAAAGAATCAATCAATTCCAACAAATCCATTTAGAAGTTTACTTGCCTTGTCTATCGCCGCTTCTTTGACTTGGTCTGTTCTTGTTTGTAGGACTCTTACTTCTCAGGCCACGTGATTTCTTTGCTGCTCCAGTAAGACCTCTGTAAGCTCTGTTTCTATTTGTCTTTTCAGCAATCCAACTGTAATTCTTATCCGATAGTATTTCTGGTCTTGTTGGATCAACAAGTATAACATCAAAGAAATAATATTTTCCATCCTTAGCAAGATTGTATGAGTTAAGAACCTCAAGATTCTTGAAATGCTTAGCGGCTCTCATTTCTGCAACCCAGCGATAATTCATCTTTAATATCTTTCTTACATGCTGCTTTCTTGTCTTTCTTCCGTGCTCGTGTCTTGGTCTCTTTCTACCGCCTCTTAATACACGGACTCTTGCAACAACTATTCCTGTTTTAGCCTTATATCCGAGTGCTCTTGCTCTGTCTAGTCTAGTAGGCTTGTCAAGCTTGACAACACTATCTCCCGCTCTCCAAGCTATAAGTCTCTCCCTCAAGAATCCTGAAGAAGGCTTCTTCCATGCTTTTGCAATATGCTTATACACACCGTTTGACATGCCATCTGATACGAAAAATGCTTTTTAAACCTTTAGCTCCGGGCGGATTTCCAGCTGAATTCAAAGTATTTCTTATATCCCTCGGCTATTTGTCGGTTTTTTATCAGTATAGCTAAAGGAGTTTCCTTCTTCCAGAGTATTATAGCAACCTTGTCCCCATATATGTTTACTGCCAAGGGAGATGAGTATTTCTCAGGCATGTATCTAACATCTGCATATGGAACATTTACTTTTTTTCCAGCACCATTGAATATTATCCTTGCTTTTATCTTGCCCTCTTTCCTTCTCTTATCGAACCACTTGAAGTAAAACTGGAGTATATCATAAGCCATCATAGATGCGCCCATTACGAGTATTTCTTCTCCTGATTCTATTTGGTCTTCAAATATTTTTTTTAGACCCTGCTTCCCTTTGTAAAAATTGGTCTCTTCTTTTTCACGAGTCTTAGTATACAATGCAGACATCATGGGCATTAATTCTTGCACTATAGCCTCCCTTTCTTTAACCAGCTCCATAAACCTCTTAGGGTCTGCAACCTGAAAAAGTCTGACATTATTTTCTATTATATATCCCACGAGTCCCTTTTTTATTAGCCTGTCAAGAGTGTCATATACAACCCGCCTGTGCAACCCGCTCTTTCTTGTTATAAGGCCTGCATGCACCGGACCAAGCTCTAACAATGCAGAATAAACACTGCTTTCATTGTCAGTGAGACCCAGTTCTCGCAGTTTGTCTTTCATTAAAATATATCTCCGATATACTATATAAGCACTGTGGTAAATTCTTTCACCGCATAAATTCATTTGTCCTTTTTCTTTAGATTGTTTAACATGTGTAAGGAGGCAAACAAAAATGGAAAATGAAATAATAGAACTTATCGCTAGAGACAGACTGGAAATTCCATTGTCTAGTATGTATCAAAGACTTAAGAGAATGAAAAAGACAGATGCTGAAGGTCTTGTCGAAAGATTAAAAATATGTAGCTTCGAAGGTAAAAGAGTTAGGGCACATCTTGCATATGAAGATAAAGAAAGAGCAAGAGGAATGAAAGAAGCTGTAGCAGAATTTAGCTTGGAATTTCCAAAATACGGTACAATACTTCAAGGAATGATAGCTGAAAAGCGCATCCAAAGCGAAGAGCATGTATACTTCGGCATGCGTGAGGACTGCAGGCTCACTGCAGATGATTATATGGGAGTTATGACCTCTCTAGGCCTATCAGAAGGCTCGGCAAGAAGTCTTTACCCTGATCTTATGGATATAAGCAGAAAACTTAAGCGTGCAAGACAGGAAGGCGCAAGGAGCGTTATAGTAGGAAAGTATGCTGAATCTGAAGGTTAGACATAAAAGAATACAATTATTTTTTATTTTTTATGGAGAAAAAGGTTTTTTATACTCAGCCTAGCTCAACTATAAATGGCACACAAAAAGACATTCTACGTAACAACACCTATTTATTATCCGAACGATGTTCCGCATCTTGGGCATGCATACACGACAATAGCTGCAGATGTGTTAGCCAGATGGAATAAACTTAATGATAAAGATACATTCTTTCTTACAGGAACAGATGAGCACGGAAAGAAGATAGAGCAGGTGGCTGAAAAAGCTGGAAAGAAGCCTAAGACATTCGTTGATTCTATAGTTCCAGAGTTCAAAGAGGCTTGGAAGAAACTTAATATAAATTATGATAGATTCATACGAACTACAGATTCAGATCATGAGCAAGTTGTTTCAGTGATTCTAGCTGAATCTCACAAGCGAGGAGATATATATGAAGGATATTACGAAGGACTTTATTGCACAGCATGCGAAGCATATTACACTGATAAAGACCTAGAGGAAGGTTGCTGCCCCATACACAAAAAACCAGTAGAAAAGATAAAAGAAGAATCATACTTCTTTAAATTATCAAAATACCAAAAAAAGCTTCTTGAATATTATAAGAAGAATCCTGACTTTATTTCTCCTAAATCAAGAAGGCAAGAGATAATAAACCGCGTCTCTGCAGGGCTTCAGGACCTTTCTATTTCAAGGACGAGCTTCAGTTGGGGCATCCCATTGCCTTTTGATAAAGAGCATGTATGTTATGTATGGTTCGACGCACTTACAAATTATATTTCAGGAATAGGGTATCTTGAGGACAAAGAAAGATTCGATAAGTTCTGGCCTGCTGATGTACACATAATAGGAAAAGACATTCTCTGGTTTCATACAGTAATCTGGCCAGCCATATTGATGTCTGTAGGCATTGAGCCGCCAAAGAAGGTATTCGCTCATGGATGGTGGACAGTTCATAATGAAAAGATGGGAAAGTCAGCAGGAAATGCAATAAAGGTTGATCAGCTTATAGGTTTCGCAGGAGTAGACAGTGCAAGATATTTCTTATTGAGAGAAGCCGTATTTGGAGAAGATGGGGATTTCTCAGAAGCAGCCTTGATAGAAAGGCATAACAACGAACTAGCAAACAAGCTTGGAAATCTTGTAAGCCGCGTTTCAACACTTGCTGAAACATACGGTCTAAAGGAAGCAAAACCTATAGAATCAAAGAAACTAATAAAGACAGTTGAGAAACACATGACTGCTCTAGAGTTTGATAAGGCCTTAAATGAGATATTCGCATTCATTGACAAGCTAAATGAGTACATTCAAGAAAAGAAGCCCTGGGAAACTAAGGATAGTAAAGTGTTATGGCAACTTTCTAATGGAATAAAAGATGTTGCAGTTCTGCTTAGTCCATTCATTCCTGAAACTTCTGAGAAAATTGCAAAAACATTCGGTTTTGATATCTCTTTGAACACGCTCAAAGAACCTCTTAAAATAAGCAAGATAAAGAAAGCTCCAATATTGTTCACAAAGATAGAACACAAGCCAGAAACCTTGGAAAACGCAGATAAAAACAAAAAAGTAAAAGTTAATAATACCAAAGAGATAGAAGGTGTAATGACCCTCGACCAAGTAAAATACGATGACTTCGCAAAGCTTGACCTCCGCGTGGCAACAATAAAGAATGCTGAAGATATAGATGGAGCCGACAAATTATACAAGCTCTCAGTAGAGATAGGTTCAGAAAAGAGAACAATACTTGCAGGAATAAAGCAGTATTACGATAA
>DAIEOU010000049.1 GCA_027348755.1 archaeon | reverse complement strand
AAAATTGACATAATAGAATATTTTGATAGGGCTAAGCATTCTTTGGGGCTCAGAAATGATGATATACCTATAGTTAAAGGGGTGAAAGGAACAAGCAATAAAGATCATAGCTGCGAGCACCTCTCTAAGGGACTACTTAGAGCTAAGTATAACATAAATGTAAACAAGGATGGCACTATAAGGTATGACATGACTGAAATGCCCATAACTCATTTTAGGCCTGCTGAAATAGGAACAAGTGTTGAACGTTTGAAGAATCTGGGTTATGAAGTAGATGTAAATGGGGAAAAGCTTGAGAGAGATAATCAACTTTTAGAGATATTTCCTCATGACATAATACTTCCCGCATGTCCTGCATCTCCAGATGAAATGTCGGATGATGTGTTCTTTAACGTATCTAAGTTCATAGATGATGAACTTGAGAAAATATACGGGAGAAGTAGATTTTTCAATTATAGTTCTAAAGCAGAGCTTCCAGGGACCTTGCTTGCTTGCATGGCTCCGCATACATCATCTGCAGTTGTAGGAAGAATAATAGGATTCTCAAAAGTGCAGGCATTGCTTGCAAGCCCATATATTCATGCCGCAATGAGAAGAGATTGTGACGGTGATGAAGCTGCAGTTATGCTCCTTATGGATTTACTCCTTAATTTTTCAAGGAAATTCTTGCCGTCACACAGAGGAGGAACTCAAGACGCCCCACTAGTTCTAAACATGAGGCTACGTGCTAATGAAGTAGATGACATGATATTTGATGTTGATGTTTCTAGAGCAGTACCTTTAGAATTGTATGATGCGGCAGAAAGGCACTCAGCTCCTGGAGAGATAAAACTCGAGCAGGTCAAGAATAGGCTAGGAACTGATAATGAGTTCACAAACTTATGGTTTGCTTACGATACTTCAAGCATAAACAACGGGCCGCTATGCTCTAGTTATAAGATACTTCCAAGCATGCATGATAAAGTTCAAGGGATGATGGACTTATGCACTAAAATAAGGGCAGTTGATACAACAGATGTCTCGAGATTGATAATAGAAAGGCATTTCATACGGGACACTAGGGGTAACTTAAGAAAGTTCTCTCAGCAAGGATTTAGATGTGTTTCTTGCAATGCTAAGTATAGGCGAACTCCATTGTCTGGAAAATGTAACAAATGTGGAGGAAAGCTTCTCTTTACAATATCTGAAGGAAGTATTCTGAAGTATATGCAACCTGCACTAGACTTAGCAAGAAAATATGGGGTACAGCCATATCTTTTAGAAAGTTTAGAGCTTACTCAAATGTATATAGAAAGCATATTCGGGAAAGAAAAAGAAAAGCAAGAAAGCATAAGTAAGTGGTTTTAATTAATGATATTCTTTTGTTTCTCGAAATAGATCTTCTTTCTCTTCAGTTTACATGTTTCAGAATCTTATATTAGATTTATGTAAGTATTTTAAATTCTTAGATAAGATAGTACAATATAGTTGGAAGAATCAAAGAACCCATGAGATTTATGCGTTTGCTCCCAGATTTTATAGCCCATATGCCTAAGGCTGTTGATGTAGAAAGAATTACAATGCCTATGTAATTTGTTAAGATAAGGTTTAGAATTAACAATATGGAGATTACAAAAATACCTAAATAAGTGTAATTCATTTTTGGTATTATAACTGAATATTTTTTTGATATTTTAAGACACAAATAATACGCAACGAATGCAGATATTATTGAAGAAGCTATTATTAAAATTAAATCCAATGAACTTATATTTACAAGAACTTCTTTTATGAATGCGGCAGACCCAGTTCTTGTTTTTCCTATGGAATACGCTGCAACGAAGCTAAGTAGCATTGCAAGACTGCTTGAAAGTCCTGTAAGAAACAAGAACTGCTTTCTATTTTGTTTCACCACTTCTGAGCTTAACACTGCAATGTGGCTTGAGCCTATTCCTGGAAGGAATGAACATATTGCTCCAAATATGGATGCAGGAATTATAGAGAAAATATACTTAGATTTAGGCATTAAATTTGTTTTAGGTAGTTCTTTTTGATTTGGTATATTTTTACTTCCAGACAGACTAGTTATAATCCCAGATGTTCCAAAGAGTCCGGTAAGAAGAGGGAGGAGAGGCTCGTGTACTGGAGTGTTAAACGAGATGAACCCAAGTATTCCAGATAGAGAAAAAACTGCAAGAGAAATGAATGGGTTTCTATCTCTAAATATTATAAAGACTGAGACCCATATTAACATATAAGGAATAGCATTTGATATGAAATTTTGTATGCTCGGAAGAAACAGGATATATATTGGAATGCATATTATGAATACTACAAAAGCAGATGCTGCTCCTTGAAGCATGAGCTTTATGGCCTTTATACCTTCACCAGATTTTAGAAGCTTATGCCCTGGGAGAACTGCAAGTATAGTATCATCATCCGGGGCACCTAGAAATATTGAAGGTATGAAGTCCATGAAAATATGTGTTATTGAAAGTGCAGATATAAAACAAGCTAGAGCGATAATAGGTAAGCCTACAAAATAGGTAATGTTTGCCATTACAAGACTCGCTACGAGATTTATGTGAATTCCAGGAATTAATCCAGTAATAGAACCTGCAAATATGCCTGCAATTATTGCAATTAAGACCTCAATTAACATTCCTTAGCACCTGAATTGGTTTTATTCTTGTATTATTGTTGTAACTTTCTATTATTCCTCTAACGTAAACATATTCTCCTAAGGATAAATAACTGTCCGATATGAATTCTATTTCATTATCTAGCTTGCATATATAGCTGCCATAGTAACTTCTTACGCTCTCTATAGTTCCAGATGTTTCTACAAATGTGTTCTTTTCAAGAGAGTAGAGTTGTTTCAGACTGCTTAAATGCACAGGCTCATCAAACATCATTGTAAAGCCTAATACTATAAATCCTGCAAGAGCAATGAAAAAAGCGAATTTTTTCACTTTCTAATAAAGAAACATTTAAATTAATCTTTTTCTATCGAGCGGCATGTCAAATAAGAGTGTAAAAAACAAAGAATTAAGCGTGGACGAAAGGCTTGAGTTGATAAAAAGCGTAGCTGATGGTGGAGAGATAATAGGAGAAGACGAGCTTAGGACTATGTTAGAGTCTGGAAAAGAGATAGTTGCATATGATGGATTTGAGCCTTCAGGCATTGCACATATACCATTTGGACTTTTGCGTGCGGAGAATTTGAAGATTATGCAGAAAGCAGGAGTGCATTTCAGGTTATGGCTTGCAGATTATTTTGCATTTATAAACAACAAGCTTGGAGGGGATCTAAATAGAATAAAGAAAGCAGGCGAGTATTTCATAGAAGTCTGGAAGGCTTGTGGAGTTGATACAAGCAAGGTAGAAGTTCTTTGGGCTTCTGAGCGCATGGATGGACTCAAGTATTGGGATAGGGTTCTACGCATAGCAAAAGAGACTACTCTCAACAGAAGCATGCGAGCAACTACTATCATGGGTAGAAAGGAAGGAGAATTGCAATCAACAGCGCAACTATTTTACCCTAGTATGCAAGTCTCAGATATATTTGAGCTAGATGTAGACATTTGTCAGCTTGGATATGACCAAAGGAGAGCGAATATATTAGGAAGAGAAGTAGCAGATAAGCTTCATTGGAAAAAGCCAGTGATTGTTTCACACCATATGATTATGGGATTGCAAGGAATACAGCCTGGTGCAGACAAAGAAGAAATAATAATGGCAAGTAAAATGAGTAAAAGTCGGCCTGAGACTGCAATATATATGCATGATACCCAGAAAGAAATAGAGTCTAAGATAAACAAGGCTTACTGTCCTGAAAAATTGATAGAAGGAAATCCTTTATTTGATTACCTTAGATATCTCATATTCAAAAGATATGATAAAGTGAAAATAGAAAGACCTGAAAAATTTGGAGGGAATATAGATGTTAATTATGATGAAATAGTTAAAGTATATACTGAAGGCAAACTTCATCCTCTTGATTTGAAGAAAACCGTGGCTAAATATTTAGACGAGATGATTAAGCCTGTGCGAGAGTATTTTGAGACAAACAAGAAGGCAAAAGCACTCTATGAAGAAGTAAAGAAGTATGCTATAACTCGCTAACGTGTGTGGAATTCAA
>DAIEOU010000048.1 GCA_027348755.1 archaeon | reverse complement strand
TCCCCTGACTTGAGAACATAATCTTTTCCGACTGCCTGCTTTGTCTTTATGTCTATAGCCTTTACAAAGTTGTTTCCTATGTCTGTATGCAATCTGTATGCAAAATCAAGAGCTGTTGATCCAGGAGGCATTAAGAAACAATCAGGTAGAACATTCCCTTTGCTATCTGAAAGCTTAGCTCCGGCAGGATATATCGCAACATACTTTAGTATATCGAATATTATTCCATTCAGAATACTCTGGACACCCGTGCTTCCATATTCAGATATTATTTTGTTTATACTTTCTAGAGCTTCAGCCTGCTTCTCATTTATCTGCCCTTTTGTCTCAAATCCTCTCGCTCCAGGAACATAATTAATAAGACCTGCCTTATCTGCCTGTCGTAAGCTTAGTTCACCATCTGCAAAGCAAGGAACTATTGGATAATCAAACTCTTTCTTTACACGCTCAAAGTTTTCCCTTCCTTGCGGCCTGTCAACCTTATTTGCAGCTATTATCATTGGCTTTGTATACTTTCTAAGCAGCTGAGCAAAACTTCTAAGCTGCTCATCATTCCATGAAGACGGCCTTTCTGCATCAAGTTTTGATTTTATTATAACATGTCTAACATCTTCCTCTGTAACTTTAAGGCCAGAAAACTGTTTTGCTACTGCCTGCGCTAGGTTCTGATGCTGCATCTCAGCTGTTCTGGCAAAAACCTTCCATGCCTTTTGGAGAAGACCATAATACCACAAATCTAACTCATTCTCAATTATTCTTATATCGTTTCCTGGATAATATCCTTGAGTTGGTTTTCCTTCCCCGTCGCTCTCTCCAGACATGTCTACAACATGTATAAAGGCATCAGCGGCTGAGAGATCGTTAAGAAAAGCGTTTCCCAAACCTCGACCTTCGCTTGCTCCTTCAACGAGTCCAGCAACGTCCATTAGTTCGAAAGGAACAAATCTCCATCCTTCTTTAGCATATCCTTCTCTTGGATTGCTTACTTTTCCGAAATCTGTCGCAAGATCCTTTATCTTAACATACGCTATCCCATGATTCGCCTTTATAGTCGCGAAAGGATAATTTGCTATAAGAACATCTATGAGTGTTGCAGCCTTGAAAAAAGTGCTTTTACCTGCATTAGGACGTCCAACAAGTCCGACTAACATTTAAACTAATCATGAATATCGTTTATAAATATATTATATTAAAGTTTAAGCTTAGAAATTATCTTGTCTATCTTCTTTTCCAAATGCTCTTTTGTTTTATCGTTTATAACAACTACATCTGCTAAAGCCATAGATTTTTTCACCTGCAGCCCCCACTCTGGTTCCCCAACTCCATTATCTCTGTCATCCGTTGTTTTTACCTCGTCTAGAGTGTGCGGATCATTTTCCTTACCTCGCATTATTATCCATTGAAACCTTCTTTCTAATGGTGCATCAATACCTAAAATGAATGTTTTACCAGATTCTCTAAGAGCATATATTTCTGCCGGATTCCTTATCCCTTCTAGAACATAATTTCCGCTTGAAGATGTCTTAGCAATAAGCCTTCTAGCAAGATAGTCTGCTCCAAAGTTTTTCCTTAGTTCGTTTGCATAATCTTGAAGATTCTTCCTCGTTATTTCTATCCCTTTCTCTGAAAGCTCCTTCCTAAGAATGTCAGAGAACATCAATGGAATAAAACCCTTCTTTTTTAGTATATCAGAAACAACACCTTTTCCAGAAGCTATAGACCCTACAACACCAATTATCACAAAAAACATGAGAAACTAAACTTTAAATATCTCATTCTGGCTCATATAATCGATCCCATAGCTCAGTTGGTTAGAGCACCGCTCTTATAAGAGCATGTCCCACGAGGGGCATGATTTCCTCCTCATTCGAGGAGCCTAAGAAAGGCGGGGGTCCTGAGTTCAAATCTCAGTGGGATCACTAATGTTCTAAGCAGAGCTGCCGTTTTTCCTTATGTTATCTATGCCTTCGACAACCTGATGCCATGAATCGCAGACCTTCAAAAGACTATTGGAGCTTACATGTGCATTCCATGGTCTTCTAAGCATGAAAACTGGTATCCCTCTTTCAGATATAGCTATAGAATGACTTGGGGAATCCTCGACCATGTAATCCAGTTTTAGTCTTTCAGCAACATCAGCCTTGCTTTCTTTTTTTCCATCGTAAAAGTGAGGACAAAATATTAGCTCTGTTATTGATATTCCCTTGCTTACAAATCCAAGGTTTAATGCATGCCTTGTCTTTTCCCTAAGATTCGAATCCCTTGCAGTTATATCATATATATTAGAGAAAAGAGAGGTATATTGTAATGCATCTAAAGCTCCATCAACGGCTGGTAGCCTGCTGAAATTTTCAGAAGAATAAAAATCTCTAAGAAGCTCAAATGCTTTTTCAGATGACACTCCTAGTGAAAGTGCTATATTAAAATCATGCATAGAATCATAGTCAACATTTCTCCCAAGAATAGGAGATACAAAATTTAGAAATGGCACCATGAAACTAATTTTAGTATCATCTATGTCATATCCTCCGCGCATTCTTCTTTCATAAGCAGCCATAAAATCGCGAGATATGCTACCTATATAATAATTACTATATTTCTATTTCTTACACAAAGCGAGGGCATAAGACTTATCTTTTGTTGTAAAGACACGAGCTCTATTGAAATAAAGATGCATGAACTCCTCGAACTCATCCTTGGTATATTTATATGATACCGCAACAACTATCTGATCACCTTTGCTGAAGTATATATGCTTGTCTTGGAATGATATTTTTTTGTCTGCAATTAGGGTATAATACAGTTCAACTCTACTATTTCTAAATCGCACTCCAAACTCAACATCTTTCTTATCCAGACCGACTTGCTGTATTATCTTTGAAAGCCATTTATCAACATTAGGCTCGTGATATGACTTAACAATCTCGTCATGATGTCTGTTATCTAATCCATTTCCTATAAGAAGATAATCTCCTTCCTTCATGCTCGTGGATATAGAATAAAGAAGCTCGTTTATCTCAAAGTTTCCTAAAGTATTTCCCATAAGAAGGAAGAAATTCTTAGGGTATTCCTTGTTTCTTAACAATGTAGCAACATTGTCAAGGTTGTCAAAATCAGATATGTTCCACTGAAATTCAACTACTTCTCCTACATTAAGTTCTTTTATTCTTTCTAAAGCCTTTGCAACCATATAACTGCTTATGTCTATAGGGCAATATCTTATCTTGAGCTTGTCCTTAAGATTTCCTATAAAAAGAACTGCCTTCTTTCCATCTCCGCATCCAAGATCTATTATATTCAATGGTTTCTTAGCACCTATCTCTTTTATTATATCATCCATGTTCTCATTCACAAGATCTATCTCTTTCTGTATGACATCTTTCTGGTAAAACTTTCCTTGTTCAAGGTCAAGAAATCCCTGAGCTTGTTCAGGAGTGAGATACCAAAGCTTAGAATCAGCGATATTCCACACTCTTGTGTTTCCCTCAAGTGAATATCCTCGCTTGATTAATTCCTTAAATATAAGGTCATTAATCTCCATTCCCCTGAAAGAGCTGAAGGCTTTTTATGTCTTTGCGTTCTAAAGATTCACTATATAGTTGCGTAACAAACAGCAAGGTTTAAAAGTAATTTTTTGTTCCCGAGGGTACGCCCTGATAGTCTAGAGGTCAAGGACGAGGCCCTTTCGCGGCCTAAACCCGGGTTCAAATCCCGGTCGGGGCATTTTTATCTTATTAAGGACAAGCCTTAAAATTGCATCCATTGTTTGGATCTCTAGAAACATAACTTCCGTCGGAGCATTGCTTTACATCTGCCGCACAGAACTTATTCTGAACCGGAGCAGATAAAGATGAATTGGAACTCTCATTTGATGAACCTAGCGTGCATGTGTAAGCGCATCGCTCAAGACTGCTATCAAACTTCCATCCGTTGCTTCCACAGTCAAAACTCACAGTGTTGTTTTGCGATGCTGCACAGCATGCATCTCTCTGATCAGCAGGAACATAAGCACACTTGTTGTTTATCCTATCATTGTAATAACTCAGAGCATATAATGAAACAATTATAAGAACCAATGCAAACAAAACTGCTATAATCCATTTTCCCTTTTTTCCTATGCTCCTCGCCATATATGCCCCTATGCTGCCTAATATTTAAAGCTGCTCTAAAACCTTTTATACCCTCAATAACTCAAATTTGCATTGGCGGATGTTGTGTAA
>DAIEOU010000047.1 GCA_027348755.1 archaeon | reverse complement strand
CATACCCAAAGCAGTTCTATTATCCATCATGCTCTCAGAGAAACAAAGTTTAAGAATCTTATCTGTTTGCAAGGCGCACTGCAACTATAATTATTATTATAAGAAGCACGACGTTTATTCCAGCTATTATCCAGATTGTGCTGTTTCCTCCAAGGGAAAAGCCTGATGCAGGTATTTCGACTGCAACGCTTCTGCTGTCAACTGTGCTTGCAGTTCTAGCATTTACGCTGAATGTCTGTTGTCCGCTTACTGCACTGTTAACTGCGAACTGGAATGTAACCTGCTTGCTCTGTCCAGGGTTAAGCACTATTGCTCTGTCTGACTGTGATGTTAGAGTTGCCCAGCTGTCGTAGCCTGAAGCATCTATTGTGTATGTATTCTGACTGCTTCCAAGGTTTGTTATTGTTGATGTAACGCTAAGAGGCTGTCCTGCAACTACACTTGAGCCAAGAACTGCAGATATTCCTGCTAAGCCTGATGTAGGCTGAGCAACATTGCATCCTATAACTTTTACCTGTGCAGTTGTGTAATCAGATGATCTCTGTGTGTAAATTCCGTTGTTATACTCATAGTCTGCAAATAGGTTGACCAAGTAAAGTCCATCCTTTGTTCCTGCAGGTATCTGTGTTGTGAATGTAACTGGTGAGCTTTCACCCATGCTCAATCCGTTTGTGAGCTCTGTTGAATCTGTCCAGTTTAAAGCGTTACTGTTTACGTTTATTCTTACTCTGTCCTCATCCTGATCTCCTATGTTATATGCTGTAGCGCTCAATGATAGAGTGTCTCCGCATGTAACTTCTGTTGGAGTTGTCTGAACATTGTCGAATGCTATGTACTTGCTCTGACTGCTTTGTGTGTCTATACTTACTGTCTGGAATATGTTGCTATCAAGGTCTGAGCTAGTGTCTGCGCAAAGTACATTCTCTCCCTGAGTTGAGCTGTATGCTTTTACCGCAAGTCTGTAGTTTCCTGAGTTCATGTCTGCAGGAACCTGGAAGTCAAATGTTGCAGTTGCGTCGTTTCCACTCTTTATTGAGCCTATTGATATTTTGTCATCATTTGATGAACTGAATATTAAATCTCCTGCGTGGTTTACTCCGTTTGAGTCAAATAGGCCAAGAGCAACGTTTATTCCTCTTATTGTATCGTCTCCAGTGTTTTCAACACGCACTCTTACTTCAACATTGTCTAGCAATGTCCAGCTTGTGTCATCTGAGCCTTGAGCATTATCTCTAAGAGTTACGCTTGTTATTGTGACATTGTTTCCTACTGTTCCTGAATTGCAGAATGTCTTGTCGAATGTTATTGTACCTGTAGCGCTTGAAGTGTTTGAAGCGTTAAGCTTGTCAACTCCATTTGCATTGAGTGTGAAAGAGTATTTTCCGAACTTAAGTCCTGAAGGTATTGATGAAGCGTTTAGAACTATCTGTCTTGATTGTGACATGTTGAGATCGAATGATGCAGGGAATGAGTAAACAACTCCAGATGAATCAGTGTAAGGGCTTGTTGGGCTTAGAGTTATTGTCTGGTTGAAGTTCTCTCCGCTTACGAAGTTTAGAGTTGCGTTCTGACTCATTGAAAGGTCATTTGAGACTGTCATTGAGAGAGCGTTTGCGAAACTTAGAACTGAAAGGAATGCAATGAATGTTAGTGCGAACAGTTTGTAATTCATTTTATGTTGTAACTCTACAATTACACCCTTATTTAAATGTTTCGCTTTGATTTATTTTATTGACGGCAAAAAATTTATATAAAACCTCTGCTTTCAGATGGAATGGTGATAAAATCTAGGGAAAACCTCATAGGTGCATGGGCTTTCTTTGTAGGAGTCTTGTTGGCTGTCGTCGTAGGAATATTCTTCCAGAGCGCTATAAATCCAATTATATTAGGTATCCTAGCTGTCTTAGGGCTCGTTGTAGGGTATTTCGTTTCAGAAAAAGATGTTCAGACATTCCTTATTGCCTCTGTTTCCCTTGTTATAGTTAGCTATGCAGGGATATCGGGTCTAGTTATAAACGCGGCTGTTCTTGGGATAGGTATAGGGCATATAGTAAGCGCAGTTCTCGGTACGCTCCTGGTGTTGTTTGTTCCAGCTACAATAATAGTAGCATTGAAGACAGTATTTGCAATAGCCCAGTCTTAGGTATATAATAATAGGACAAATAAGTATTTGACTTTCTTAGGTTATGGCAAAAATCATAGATGATTTGTTAGAAAAATAGGGATAAAAGATTACACTCTGTTTTCCACTGATCCAATGCTTCCGCGACTTTGAAGCGATTCAAATTCTTTTTGTGTCATGTAAACAACAACTCCTCCTGAATTACCATTACCATATGAACTGCATTCTCTCTCCAGTATCCTTGGAAGCTCAGATAAAGACATAACTCTTCGGCCATTGTAAACAAAAGCTGTCTCGCTCCAGTTACCTAATGAAGTTTCAAATATCTTTTTCATAAAGAGGCTGCTGTTAACTGCTTATTTAAAGATTGTTGTAAAGAAACTAATTGATGAAGTCCATCTTGCTGCTGTCTTTCTTTGCAGCTACAGGGGTTCTGTGAATCTCAGCAAATGAAGGTGTTGCTATTATTGTGTTTTCACCAAAGCCTGCAATGCTTCCTTCTAGAGCATCTACAGTCTTCTTTATCTTTGCTATTGCTCTCTTTAGCTCTATTACATCTTTTGACTTTAGAGGCTTTATGTCAACTACTGCTATAGTATATCCTTCTCTTAGGGAGTTAAGAATGTCATTTATGTCATCAAACTGTCTTAAAATGAATGGCTTTACAATAACTTTAGAATCTCTTGGTTCAACAGAATTAAGATCAATTTCGACGTATTCTTCTCCGCCTCCAGCACCAAACATCTTTTTTAGGTTGAACATGTCTAATTGTGCAAGGGTTAGTATATAAATATTGCTATGATAAAAAATATTACCGAGAGAATTAATTAGTTTTACTTCTTCTCTTTTGCTATTATATTTCTAAGCTCTTTCTGCAGAGAATCCATACGATCGTCGATAGATTTTTCTTGTTTCTCTATAGAATCTATTCTCATTGAAAGAGTTTTTAGTTTATCCTCAAGCTCTGATAGCATTTTCTGCTTCTCAACTTTTATTAACGCGCCGGAAATGACTTTGAAAACAGAATCACTTGTGGCCTTTACTTCGTTGAGTGCATTTTGAACTTGATTTTGTTCAACTTGGAATGTCTGCTTTTGCATTAAAAGCTGCTGTCTCTGTTGTTCAAGCATCTGAAGCTCTTGAACTGTCTCAGAACCTGCTGAGGAGGCCATATTAAACTGCCTTGAGCTTTACTATAGCTGCTCTTGGCTTGTAGAATATTTTTGAGCCACAGTGAGGGCATACGAATCTCTTCTCAAGAAGCTTACTTGTTGTTGCCTTACCGCAGTTGAAGCATTTGTATTGAGCCATGTTTGTTTTTAGTGAATTTTATTTTTAAACTTATGCAGTCTTGTTCAGCGAATAAGCTGGACCTGCGAATATTTTTCCTGTCTTTACATCTTTCCATATTCCTGCGGCTATTCTCTTTGCCTTTCCCTTTATATAAAATGGAGAAACTTGTCTCTTTCTCTGATCTCCTTCTATAAGATTAAATCTAGCTCTTGCCTTTGTTCCAATGCCTGGACCGAATCTTCCTGCTGCCTTTATCTTTTTTGTCTTTGCTCCCATAACATATCCTTGAAAAAGAAGGTTTTTAAATCATTCGCTTGCTCTGATCTAAACTTAGAAGCTTTCAAAGAACTCTCGGTCAAATCTTCCTGCTAAATGTGAATAAAACTTTTCATCTCCGGGAATGCTTCCGAGATAGGCAGATTTTCCAAGAGGTATATCAATGAAATAAATTTCTGATTCTTGTCTGAGAATCCCATTATTAACTGCTCTACACAACGCATCACCAATTATATCGCTTGTCCCATGTATTGCATTAGGATATACCTCAAAATTTGGTTTAAGTCCACGCCTCATTGAGGCGTCTTTTATATTAGGCATTATTCTGCGAAAAGCATATGCCCATTTATGGTTTGCTGAGTCTATTGTGTTTATTCCTCTTTCAGGAAGTGAGACTAATATACCTGTAAGAACATCATCAATAGATATTTTTTCAACACTGCGCCTTTTTGACATCAAAAACTGAGAAATATTGTATTTATAATTTTAATTGCACTATAAAATGAATAAAATGGGGATGCCCGGATTTG
>DAIEOU010000046.1 GCA_027348755.1 archaeon | reverse complement strand
GCTAGATGTTTTTATTATTTTAATCGACAAAATTGTTTTTAGTTCTCTCTTATATTTTTTTAGGAATCTATAAAAACAAGCAACATAAAACATATGAATGGAAAATATTGAATATAGATCAATGCAGAAAGAAGATATTGATTGTATATACAAATTGGGTAAAGAGAATTTCGGATCAGAAACGCAATATTCATGGGATTGGAGTATCTCAAAAATTAAGGAATATATCACGTCAAGTTTTGGGACTGCGTTCGTGTGTGTTCATGAAGATAAAATAGTTGGTTTCGCTTTAGCACAGAACAAGTATTCTGAACAGAAGAAAGGCCTAGCTTGGTTCACGTATATAATGGTAAGTAATGATTTCCAGAGTAAGGGCATAGCAAAGAAACTACTAAGCATGGTTGAATCCTCACTGAAAGAAAAAGGTGTTAAAGAGATTATAACTGATATTTATGAAGACAACAAAAATTCACTAAACTTCTTTGAGAAACAAGGCTTTGAGATAAAAGAGAAATGGTTTATACTAGCAAAGAAAATCTAATTACATAGTTCTCTTTAGATTATAGAACTCTCGCACTTTTCCAAGCTTCTCATATAAATCAACTAATGTCTTGTTTACATTTTCTTTCTCAACCGGATTTAATTCCATCTGCACTACTCTTTCATAGGCCTGGAGCGCATGACTTCTCTTATCCTTTTGAAGAAGTGCCTTTGCTTGTTCTAGATAAAGTGCCTTCTGTTGAGCTTTTATCTGAGCTTTTTGCTTTGTGTTCGCAGAAGCTATTGCTTTGCCAACAGCAACGTCAGCGTCAGCAAATGCATTTGCCTTCGTGAATAACTCTGCAGACTTCATGAAATCTGATATCTTTGCATCATAAGTTGTGTTTATATCTGCTCCAGCAAGCATGTTCCTTGCAGCCTCAGCATACATTCCTTTTATCTCGTAAAGCTTTGATAAGTTTGTAAGAATAAATTTTCTCGTGTCAAAATCAGGGTTCTCTCGAAGGCATCTTGTCAGATAATCTATTTTAACGTAATCACCAAGAGTCCTGAGTTTATCCTCTATTTCTCTTCGGTTGTTCGAGCTTTTGGTCATCACCATCTAGTTTTTATGAGTACTCAGTTTATAAGCATTATTATTCTCTCAAAATAAGCTTCCTTGTCCCAAGTTATCCTTAAAATATTCAGAATCGCTTTCTCTTGGATGCAAATCTGTAAATTCTGGGCCGTTGTCGTCTGCATGTCTCCAGCACAATAATCTCTCAAGCCTAGATTCCTGATTCTTAGTCAGAACTCTATGATTCCCAGGCTCATGTAAAAACTGAATCTGATCTTCCTGAACAGAATATCCCTCTAACATAGTCGCAGCTTCTTCTAGCCTCTGCCTTGTGAGTCTTGTCAATATATCTCTTCTTGTTCCTATTCTCTGTCTAATCTGATCCATGAAGAGCTCAGAGTCCTCTGGTTTGTAGAAAGCATATATGTTTGTGTGATTCGGTCCGATATACTCTATTTTTTCTAAAGCCGAGAGTCTGTCGTCGCCATAATGTTCTCTAAGCAGCTCAACTCTTTTCTTGCCTTGCTCTGAAAGAAGAGTTTCATCGTTCATATACAAAGAAAGAAAATCGTTGAAGTGTATTTCCTGAGTGTCGCTGCTCTCAGTATTTTGATAATCATATCCTTTAGTTAGAAAAGATTTGATTATATCTCCAACATTTCTTCTGGCTTCATCAAAACTTATACCTTTTTTTTGCATCTTCCCTATTATATAATTATAAGACACAAGTTCATGTGGAATAATAAACTGATCCCCGAAGGTCATTCCAAGATCGCTGAACTTATGTTTCAAATTTTCTGTGGAAAGATTGTCTGTTCTTAACATCAGGTTATAATAGAAAGATACTGCTGGGAGATTTTTAAGCCTATTATATTGAATATCCTCAAACTCTCCTTGGGGATCTTCTCTTGGGAGATCGTCTCCAAATAGACTTATGTAATCAAGGTTTTTTGTTAAACCGTACGTCAATCCATGCGGATGTACAACGCCTCTGCCTTGGCGAGATGTTTTCACTTCCATAGAAAGTTTTGGTTTATAACTTCCATTTATGGATATGAGATCTGGACGCCTTTCACCATTAGGATGCTTTGCAAGGCCGTATAACGATCTGCAATAATATTCTCCTTGGTCTCCCCAGCGTGTAAGTTTTCCGTAAGAATCTATGCTTCCGTTATACCCTCTCTTTTCAGACATAAAATTCTTTGGAGAGCGCCTTTATTAATTTTTAGACTCTGGAAAGAATATTTCGGAAT
Organism: archaeon; assembly: GCA_027348755.1. Classification (GTDB taxonomy): domain Archaea; phylum Nanobdellota; class Nanobdellia; order Pacearchaeales; family GW2011-AR1; genus DAIEOU01. The sequence continues at coordinate 2,213 of DAIEOU010000046.1, read as the reverse complement.
ATCTTAATAAAAATCTATTTTAAAATAAAAATTATAAATATACAAAAACCGCACAAATAAAGAATATTCAGATATTTTCTAAACAAAAAATAAAATTAAGCCTTTGCCTTAAGCTCTATACAGACACCTGCTCCAACTGTTGCACCAGCGTCTCTTACTGCAAAACGAGCCATATGTGGGTTTGTTGCCTGTGTTTCTATAACAAGGTTTCCTATAGGCTTAAGTCTAACTTTTGCAACATCTCCGTTCTTAAGGAAATCAGGATTCTTTGTTGTCTGTCCATCAGGGCTTGTCTTTTCTATAAGCTCTATAAACTGAACTGGAACCTGTGCTGTGTGAACGTGGAATACTGGTGTGTAACCCTTAGCAATTACTGTTGGGTGACTTATTACTGCAACCTGTGCAACGAACTCATCAGCTATTGTTGCTGGCTTTGCCGCATCACATACAACGTCTCCACGAGCAACATCTTTCTTTCCTATTCCTCTTATGTTAACTCCTACGTTGTCTCCAGCTTCTGCCTGAGGCAACTGTTCATGGTGCATTTCTATTGTTCTAACTTCTCCTTCTATTCCCTTTCCTGATCTTCCTGGAAGAATAACAACTTTCTGACCAACCTTCATAACTCCAGTCTCTATCTTTCCGACAGGAACTGTACCTATTCCAGTTATTTCATATACATCCTGAAGAGGCATTCTCATTGGAAGATTTGTTGGCTTCTCAGGCTGCTTGAATAAATCTAATTGCTCTAGTATAGTTGGACCTTTGTACCATGGCATGTTGGTAGACTTCTTTGCAACATTGTCTCCCTTGAATCCTGAAACTGCCAAGAATGTAGTCTCATCAGGCTTGTAACCTGCCTGCTTTATAACAGCAGAAACATCTGCCTTTACTTTGTTGAAAACATCTTCTTTGTAATCTACTGCATCCATCTTGTTAAGAGCAACAGCAATCTGACCTACTCCCATTGTTCTAAGCAACCAGACATGTTCTTTTGTCTGTGGCTGTACTCCATCCTTAGCTGATACAGTCAAGAATGCGCAGTCTGCCTGTGATGCTCCAGTTATCATGTTCTTGATAAAGTCTTTGTGTCCAGGAGCGTCAATTATTGTAACGTCATACTTGTTTGTTGGTAACTTCTGATACGAAAGATCTATTGTAACTCCTCTTTCTCTCTCTTCTTTGAACTTGTCCATAACGTAAGCGAACTCAAATCCGACTTTTCCATGCTTTGCTGCTTCAGCCTTTAACTTTTCAAGATCCTGAGGTGAAACTTTTCCAGAATCGAACATAAGTCTACCTATTGTAGTTGACTTTCCGTGGTCAACGTGACCTACGAAAGCGACATTGAGTGTTGGTTTTTCCTTTGCCATGTTTTTGTATCTCTCCTTATTTTAGAGGGTATTTAAATGTTTTCTTTTTCTTAATTTTTCCGTCAATAAAATGTGCTTTTCCAAAATATGAATATAATTCTTATTATTCATGTACAATGCTAAGCTTTTTAAACGGACTTTATGAAGAGTATTTATGGGAAAAATATTATGTGTTGGAGACAATGATGTAGTGCGGGCTCCAGCTTTAGCAGTAATACTAGGAAAGCAAATAAGGCGCTCTGGAAACATTGCAGAGGTAATTTCTGCAGGCTTTAATACATCAAAAGGAGATGCTGTTGTCCCATTTAGATTAAGAAATTCACTTGCAAGGCATAGATATTCCCAGCTGCATCATTATACTCCTAGGCAATTAAATGAAGAAATTCTAAGTTCAGCCTCGATAATATTCACTATGAATGCAATGCAGAAAAGAAGATTAGTCGATGAAGGAATGAGTTTGGAAGGAAAAGTGTTTACCCTTCCAGAATATGCAACAAATGGACTTAGCTCAGACTTAGAAATAGAGAGCCCTAATGATTATGTCCTTGATACTGAACAGCCCTGGACAAATTCTTCTGATGAACATAATCATTGTGCAAGTATTGCTGGAAGACTCCCATTATTTATGTCACGAATGTATCTTCACTTTGCACTGCCTGGATACATTGACGCACGAGATAAAACTGGGAAAAACGCTCTATATGATTCTATGGTACGAAAGATCGAGAGATACGCATCTCTTGCAATTCCTAGACTTTCTGACGAAGAGATAATCATAGAAAGACACGCAAGATATTAATATACTTCTGCACTCAATATATCATGCCGTTTGACATTGCT
>DAIEOU010000045.1:257-4589 GCA_027348755.1 archaeon | reverse complement strand
GACCAGCATTTACTGAATGCCATGGATTTGAATTTTGCATGAGCGAAAAATAGAAAACAGCATTTAAAAATCTGTGCATATCTCTTTTAATATGAAAAAGGATTCATTCAATGAAAACTGTTACGCATTACTTAGAAAAGTTCCTCGAGGAAAGGTAACTACGTATAAGGCTATTGCAAACGCATTGGGAAGTAAAGCTTATCGTGCTGTTGGAAATGCGATGAACAAGAATCCTTACGCTCCTCAAGTACCATGCCACAGAGTCCTCGCTTCAGATGGTTCATTACATGGATTCGCGCACGGACTTGCACGCAAGGAAGAAATGCTTAAAGCTGAGGGGATAAAGATAAATAATCAGAAAGTGGATTTAAGCATATTTGAGTACAAGTTCCGTTGATTAGAAGTTAAGAAGAAGTATCCAAGACACTATTACCAATGACGCAAGATAATACAAGCTATTCAATACAAATAATTTAACTTTTCTTCCTTCCCATAAAACACTGCTAAGTGTCACAGGCAGCACGAATCCAAGCCACATAAGCAAAGACACAAACGTCACTCCAGTGTACGTAACAAATGGGAATTGAACAAGAGTTATTTTCATTATGTATGCCGTGACAAAAGACATTATGAGCGCTGCGACAATTGATACAGACATCTTCCTTTTTATCTCAGAAGTTATCTTAGCAGGCTTCTTCATTCCCGTCAGAGTCTGCCATGTTTTTCCAAACAAAAGGCCGTACCACAAGAATCCTATTACAACTTGCGCCAACGCTGCAGCAATCAAAGACCACCAACCCATTAATATCTTACTTCTCTGGGCTATTTAATTCTTTTTAGAGAACTCCCGTCGACAAAAAATTCATGGACGCATCTTCCACAAGGTATATATACCTCCTAGCCTAAATGAGGTTATGGATTGCGTGATAAGAGACAGCTGGCAAATGAAATATAGTCCCAAGTCTAGCTCTAGCGCAGTCATTCTTTTCTGCAATTAATTGCGGCATTACTGCCCCGCAATTGCAAGTAAAACACCATGACATATCAACATATACATGCTATTGAACCGAAAGCTATAATGCGAGATGGAGCTACCTTAAGGAAAGAGCTCCTTCATCACAAAATTTACGCTTGGAAATTAAACAAGGTATTTATCCCAGATTCATTAATAGCTGAGATGGAGCAGTTCGCCTCAAGGAATATGCTCTCAAACATAATTGGTAAAGAATTCCTTACCGAGGAGCCTAAAGAAGTATGCCCTAGCTGCCTTAAAGCTCACGCTCTTATGCACGCAAGTAGGCTTGGACTTCCAAGGGAATCTCGCGAGTTCTTAGATTCTATACTTCCAGGAAACAAGGGACATAACGGATATTACCTTGATGGTGAGAAAATAGTCAAAATAGAGGAAGAATAATAATTATTTTAGTCTTTTTCCAATCTATTATACAAAAAGAACATACATCAGCATTAGTATAAATGCAATTCCCCAATAAACATTCCAGAATACTTGATAGTCAATCTTGATGAATCTTGGCCACCAGTTTATCTTTCTTTCCAGTATCCAATCACTCCATCCAACAAGAAAAACAAAATGTATTGATAAGTCATAGAATATCATTGCCAGTACAATATATGGAATTAGCTCAATCATTTTTCTTCAAACTTGCTCTTTGACAAAAATCGTTTTATGAACTCTTCGTGTTCGCTGCTTCTTGCATTGAAGCTCCTAATAGACCAGAAAAGACCTCCTATGTCTTTGTCAACTTTTATCTCGGCTCTTGTTTTTTCATGAGCTGCATCTGACATCAAAGCAGTATCACTTGCATTGTCTGCCATTTTTCTTACATATGAACCTGCAGTACCTAAAGGAGTGAAATGCCAGCTTCCTGCGCTATTCTCGACTATAAATGTATCTATATGCACTCCAATTCCAAAGACTATTTTTTGGGCATATTTCCTATTATGCGATTTAAACATCTCCTCAATCTGCTTAGCAACCTTTGCAGCTGCAAGGGTAATATTCTGCTCTTTTACGCTAACGTCTGAGAAATACATCATTGTAGAAGGACTTCCATTCATTACTACGGCCTTAGATTCTTTCGCAATTCTTATTGCCTTGTGTATAGTGTCCATGGCAGGGCTCTTTACTCTCGCAAGCTCATCATAATTCTTTATTCTCATTGCAATTACTGCAACTTCTTTTTTAGATCCACCAACATTTCCAGTTTTAATTTGTGCGCCTATAAGTCTTACCTTTGCAACTTCTTCTTTTCTCTCTTTATTATCAAATCTTGGTATTACATCCCTCATTCCATAACCTCTTTCCTTTGACACTCTTCTGTACATATATACTATGAGCGCTATACCTATAACTATCAGTATACTCCATATCCAGTTTAGAGTGCTGCTTCCTGAAGACAAATCTGTAACTGCTATTGCATTACCTGTAAGAGAAACATCTGAGAAAGTGTTGTTTAATATACCGTCATATACATTTATTGCATATTTACCGTCTGGAGCAGAAAGATGCAACTGTTGTATTCCATTGACTGGAACTTTAAGCTGTACTACCTCATTCGTATTGCCTAGAGATATAGACAGAGGTTTATTGTAAGGCATGTTTCCTATGTTTTCAACTATAAGAGTAGAATTTTCAATACTTGTTTTTATGGCATAATATTCTTGAACATAAACTTGTCTCGAGGCATTTACCTTTCCGTCCGATGCATATATTGTCCAATATCCAGATGAAAAGTTTGTCTCAGTGCTAAATATTTCATCTTCTCCTGACTGAACTACTTTCTGCTCATATATTGATCCGTCAGGCCTGTAAATACTGACACTTAGTTGATCATTAGCTTTAGAATATGCCTGATCATACAATATTATATTGTAATCACTTGAATTCCCTGGAGATATACTTGGGCTTCCTAGTGCTATATCCATTGCACTTATTACTTGCTTTACTCTTATGTTTGCTGATCCAGAGCCACTGTTCAATACAGCTCCTGCTGAATTGCTGTCGTATGCATTTACTTGCACAACATAACTTCCAGAAGGCATGTCTGAAGGTATTCCTATTGACATATTGAAGCTTCCGTTAACAACATCTGATGAAACGCTAAGATTTGTACCTAGTATGAATGCCTGAGCATTACCGTTTATACTTTCACCATTTTCTCTAGAAGCTGTCCCATAAACATTTATGCTCTCACTAGGCTCAAATACATTTTCTGTAGTATGGACGTAAACATTTGCATTATTGCTTATTCTAAAGCTAGAACTTTGAGAAGTCTCATTGGCATAGCTAGCTTTAAGCATGCATGAACCCTGAACATTATTGAATACATCTGCATCTATAAGCGCTTCAAAATACACTTGTTTGCTTTCTCCTGCGTTCAAACTGAGAGGAGCTCTATACAAGTTAAGTCCATCAGAACCACACATAAGACTGACAGAAAGATACTGATTTGTAGCAACCTGCTCGGAAACGGAGATGTTTATTGCAATACTGTCCCCAAAAGTATAAAGCGAGTTAGGCTGACTTATAGTTAAACTTGCTGAGACTGCAGGTATAATAAGAAGAAAAGCGAGAGCGAAAATTAACCCTTTTTTCATATATTTCTACGAGGGAATTTGTATATAAAGCTGTTGCTAATACTTCTATAAATTGCTATCTGGGAGCTTAGTTTTAAGATTCATTCCGTATCTCTCAAATATCTCTTTGTGCACCTTGTTAAAATACTTCTGCAGCGTTTTAGTTCTTCTTCTTGACAGTTCATCTTCTGCATCCAAACCAAATTGATTAATGAGTACACTTGCTGAATATACAAAATTCTGCGCAAGTTCTTCTAATCCTTCAGATGCATTTATTCTTGCACTTTTGAGTGCGTGTGTTATGAACAAAGCACATTCAGCATACCTTCTGTTTTCTATCACCTTTGTCTCTTTTTTAAGAGATCTTTCATGAATCTCTTGCATCTGAAAAGTATACGAATCAGTTAATACTCTTATTCTATCTACATATTCTTCCATATTTCTTTCCTGCTAAGTGTGTATTTAAACCTTATCTGTAACCACGTTATAGGAACAACAAAAGAAAGATTTAAATAGTTAATAATGGTGCATTTATTATGAATCTAGCAGGATACTCTGCAGAAACAATGCCTTTGCATAGGCACGCTTCAGCTAAATCAGTTGCAGCATTAGGCCTAACAGCACTATTAGGAGTCGCAGGTTATATGTATGCTGTCAATATTGATCAAAAAGAGTTCAATTCTAAACTTTCAGAAGCCAAAAAAGTGTCTCATTACGATTCCATAAATGACTACA
>DAIEOU010000045.1:0-247 GCA_027348755.1 archaeon | reverse complement strand
CAAGAGATAAGGGACTCAATATACAGTTATATTGCTAGAGGAAGAAGAGAAGGATATAATATATCTGAAAAACAATGGAATGAAATGCGAAATATTCTTGAGTCAAGAAAAGAAAAGACTCAAAGATAATTTATTTAATTTTTAATCAAAATGAGATATTCTTCTATTCCTGTGCGAAACATACTTCCTTCTCAGAAACATCTCAGGGTAAGTCACCTAATTCCATTGTTAGACGGAAGATTCAACT
>DAIEOU010000044.1 GCA_027348755.1 archaeon | reverse complement strand
TATGCCTGCATGCTTGGTATCAATTATGAAATGGGTCTTCTTAGGATCGAATCCCATAGCGATTACATCTAGCATGTTTTCATTTAGATACTTCTCAGTATCTTCAAATTCAATGTCTTGTTTGAAAAGAAATTTTTCCTCATCTGGAAACTGGAACCAAAGCTCAACCCCAAACTTGTCCTGGAGCCACTTAGTGAATATCCATGGAAGAAGATGCCCTAAATGTACAGGCCCAGAAGGAGCACGGCCAGTATAAAGAAAGAACTTATTTCCTTTGTCGTATTGATCAAGAACCCACTTAAGGTCCCTTCCAGCAAAGAATACGTTTCTTCTCAACATGAAATGGCCTTCACCTGCAACATTTTCTATTCTTTTCATGATATCTGAAGAAACCCTCTCAACCCCGAACTCTTTCACAAGGCGATCATAGTCTACTTCTCCAGATACATCCCATGGAGTCACAGAACTCTTTTCATCAGTCATTCACATCAAAGAGAGAACCTCAATTTAAATGTTTTGAGAGGGCATTACAGTATAATGATCTCTATCGTATGGCACAAGTTTTCGTGCAAATTCAAGGCTTAAAATGACTATTGCTGGCTGGATGTCTTGAGCAAGATCTCCAAGTTCAGACAAAGCAGCCTTTGCGCGATTATATGCTTCTAATCTTGAAATTTTATTGTGCGGACTTCCATTCACGTCCCTAGTTAATTCAGCGTAGACTAAATCAGAAGCTTGTATAAAAGTATCGAACCTGCTATCTGAAGTCATTAAAATTATAGCAAACTATAGGTTTAAATCTCTTTTGTATCAGAGAACAACTGAGAAAGACCCGATAGATTTCTGAAGAGCATTTAAAATATCACTTGAAAGACTGCTGTGCAAAGCTCCTTTGTTCTCCTGCATCGCCTTCTCAAATTCAGCTTGGCTGCTTTGCTCAAGTCCTGAAGCACTAAGCTTCCTAAAGCTGCTTCCCTCTACTAAAAATGCATGGTTATCAAGTAAAACAAGTTCTGCTTTTCTATTGTTTGCATACGATATTTGTATTGTCCCTTTCTCTGCCTTTATTATATCTGCTCTTTGTCCGTATTCTACTAAGCTGTTTACAAGCTCTATTGCATCAGCCTTCGATTTCTCAACTTCTTTCTGATTAAGCTTTCCCGACTTTATCTTCCCTTTTACTGATATGAGCTCTCTTAGAACGGAAGAGAACCTATGCTGCATTTTTCCCTTCTTGACAAGCTGTATATCAAAAGTTTTAACAAGTTCTTCCTGAGATTTGTTCCCAAGTATAGTGCGCAATAGAGAAAAAACGCTTCCATATATTTCTTCTGCACTCTTTTCCTGAAGTTTCTTTTCAAGCTTCTTTTGCATTTCTTTAAGGGCTTTGTTATATTCTTTAGATTCTTTAAGAAGTTGATCAACTTCCTTTCCAGGAAACTCCTTAAGCTTTGCATGCTCGTAATCTTTGTATAAAGTTACAGCCTTTGATAATATTTCAAGCTGCGACTGAGACATTACCTTCTCACGTTGCACAAGTATTCTTTTTACTTCCTCAACCATTGTCTTAGGAACAGGAGGTGCTTCTCCAGCAAGCATCATTAAAGCCTGTGTTGGAGTTACAATTCCCCAATATATGTCTACCATTGCATCTAGAAGTCTGCGCTTCACAAATTCCTCAGTTTGCTCTCCCTGCTTCATGTAAAGCTCTATGGCTTCTGGACTTGGCTTTATTTTACCCATCTTGAGAAGAAGCTTCCAAGGAATGAATGTTCCTCTATCATACAAAGGTATTCCATCTCTTATGAATGTAAAGTGTACAGGATGTGCATCCTTTACAGATTGCCAGAAGTCAGTCAATAAGTATACCTGAACATTCAGTATATTTGAGACTCCTGCCAAAGCCGTAGCCTCCCTTATGTAGTCATATATCATTCCCCTAAGCTTTTCTAGAAGCTCAAGCCTAGGCATTCTTTTTACATCAGTATCATCTACAACAACGAAAACGTCAACATCGCTATCTTTCCCTGCAGTTCCTCTCACAAGACTCCCTGCTATTACATAACTTGCAACATATTTGTCGAATTTTCTAAGAACAAGAGACTTGTGTATACTTGCTACCCTCAAGGCTCCGAGAAAACCATTATCATATAATGGAAAAGAAGCTGAAAGAGCGTCAATGAACTCAAACCTGCTGTCTAAACCATAATTCCAGAAATCAACGGGAGTCTTTATCATTAACCAAGAGTTCTGTTCAGCCTGTTTAAGCATCTTTATGACTTCTGGTTTTATCTTAGGTATGTTTTTGTATTCATCTTCCGGAATTACCATTAACATCATTGTAGGCTGCTGCTGAATAACTTCCTTAGGGAATTGTTCGTCTTCATCGAATAATGGAAGAGCGTTAGGCGGCACTATTCCTAGTGCAACTGTAAACTTGTATTTCTTCACAACCTCCTTCTTGAAGGCCTCAAACTGTGCCTTAATTGCCTCAGGGTCAATCTGCTTTGGAGCCTGTGCAGCCGGTTGAATAGGCATTCCAGAAGGCAAACCATATGGCATTTTTGGCATGTTTTGCATTGAGCTTAATAATGGCAAGCTAGGAACGCCTTTGATAGAAGAAGTGTTCTGGTGTTTTGGAGAAGAATCCTTAGAGACTTTCTTAGTCATCCAACTATAAAAATTAAAATCCTATTTAAACATTGGCATAAATCTAATTTAGAGAGAAATACAAATATTAATAAACTATAGAATGACAACATATATCATGCCAGAAATAGAAAAGATTGCAGAAAATCTAAGGCTTGCTCTTTCTTCTCAAAATTATATTCCTAGAGTAAAAGTTGAGATAGGCAGAAATAATCCTCTAGCTGCATGGTGGACTGGAGAAAGAAAGGATTATGCCACAATTTTCTCTACAGATGAAAAGGGAAAAATGAAAGCAGTTGGAAGGGTTGAAATGCTTGCAGGCGGTTTAGATATAGCCCATTATAGGATAGGAGACTTAAGAGCAAGGGCATACAATGGAATGTTATCTGAGAAAGAGATTATAGAAATGGCAAAAACTGGAAAATATTCTGAACGCCGCGGCTCAACAGTTATAGTCAACAATTGACATGGCCCATGAAGGAATCGAACCTTCGCCTAGTCGACGTGAACGACCTGTTCTGCCATTAGACTAATGGGCCACATCTAACAGTGCCTTATAACAATTTTAAATCTTTAGATTGAGAACTCGAGAAAAGCATATAAAATGCCTACGTTTCATCATAATAATATGACGCGCCGTGAAGAGTATGTAAAAGAATACTACGAAAGTTGTATGGGTGAAGGTCAAGTCGACAAAGAAGTGGAAGCAGTCGGGTTATTCTTGGCTGACAATGTAAAAGGAAAAGTACTAGACTGTGGATGTGGCCCGGTTCCGCAAGTATGGGCCATTTGCATGCCTGATGCAACAGAAATAGCTGCGATAGACCTTCCTCAAGAAAGCATAGACTTTGTGAAAAGAAAGCTTGTTGAAAAGAAAGATTGGTATATGAAATTCTATCCATATCAAAAATTGATTGAGAGCGCAAAGGGAAATTTATCTAGTAGCTATATTTTAAATCAAGTTGACAAAGTGAAGACGGTACAGCAAGCAGATATGACTAAAAACATTCCTTTTGAGGATGGACATTTTGACACGGTTGTGTCTTTATATTCTTTGGGAGTTCTAAGAAATGAAGAAGAGTTAGATAATGCAATAATTAATATGGCGAGAGTGCTAAAGAAAGGAGGTAAACTGCTTCATGTTAATACAGATGGTAAAAATGCAAATTCCATCTTACCTGAATATACCTGGAGGGGCCTACCTCAAGCTTCTGAGATATTAACTCCTTTTCTTGAGAAGCATGGTTTTTCCAGTATAACCATAAAGAAAGTCCCTCTGAAAGATTACGAAGGAGAACGTATGTATAAATATGATGCAATTTCACTGCTATCTGCCGTAAAATCTTAACTTGCTATTTATTTCTCAATGCAGCGTATACGCTGAACAGCCCTGCAGCCATGAGAATCACTCCCGCTATGCCTGCTCCAACAGACCCGTTTGCAGACATTACAGCGAATCCAGTCAGACTTTTTGGAACAACAATGTATCCCCCAATAATCATTCCTGCTCCAAGTATAGTTGCAACAACTTTTCCCTCAAGTGAGCTCGAATAATGAATTCTCTCAGACTGAGGATACTCTTCTCTTCTTTTTTCAAGATACGCTACCGCCCTTTTGTCTTCAGGGATACCTTTCCTTTTAGCTCTTCTTTTCTCAGCCATTATTGCAAGACCATATGCGTTTCTCATAGTTTCATTATATCTCTTCTCACTCATCTCAGGCCTATCTTTCATCTTTTTGAATATATTAATCAGCTGTTCTTCTTGAGCAAGATTTAGTTCTTCAGCATGATGTGAAAACTTTGATGCAACAAAATGTCCTGCGAGTTCAATATCATCAAACTCATTATAATCTGGATCTGTTCTGGCACTTGAAATATACTTTTGAAACTCGCTCAAGACGCCTTCCTTTCCTCTATAAGAATATCTTTTAGGATCTTTGTATTGCTTTGAATACATAAAATGTAAGCTTAAGCACCTATAAACTTAAGCAGTTCAAATACAATGAATGCTGGCCAGACTAGAGCTTTTAACAAGCCAAGAACACCCATCCAAAATCCAGTTGAATGAGAGATATAATACACTGCTGCCCCTATGACTCCTAGGCCGTAAACTGCTC
>DAIEOU010000043.1 GCA_027348755.1 archaeon | reverse complement strand
AGTTTAATGGATCTTTCTTAGCACTAGTCAAATCTTCAAGAAATGATGCAATTAAATTACTTAACCTTATTATACAAACATTTCCTTCATTTAGCGACGTAGAGCATTATAAAGGAAAAGAGATATCTTTCTACAAGAGGGCTCAGTTGCTAGTAGCAGACATATATCAGTCATTTTCTGGAAAGGGAATTGGAAAGTTGAAAGAAATAAATCATATTACTGCTTGCGCTGATTACAAGCTGCCTCAAATACTAAGGAAATTTGGAATATTATCCTATTCTAATAAATTGGCAAAGAAAATTGATTCCAAAGAACCATTAGCCAAGGGAAGTGAAGAGGAAGTGGAAATTAGAGCATTTACTATATGGACCGTAAATTATATGCAAAGATTACTTGAAAAGAAGGATAAGATGATTACTTCAATACACATAAACGATCATATTTGGTTACTTAGTCAGATAAAGTATGATTCTGATAAGCCATACCATAGAATAAGAACTACCTCGTATTAGAGAAATAATCAAATTTAGGTACCAGATTCCCCCTACCGTGACTGGAAGTAGAGCGCCCGAACCGGGAATCGGACCCGGGACTCATCCGCGACAGGGACGTGTTTTGCCACTAAACTATTCGAGCTTGATATTGGTTTGTCAAGGCAGTTTTTAAATCTTGTTCATTGATGCTGAAAATTTAATATAACTCTCTTTGAGCATAACATAACGACTATGGAGTTACAACAAACATAAGGTTTATATATAGCCTCGCATTAAAGGAATAATGAGAAAAGCAGTGTTAATACTTGCTGCTCTTGCAATATCCCTTTCTTTTCTAGGGAGTGTTTCTGCATTCAGTTATGACTATCACACTTATGTTCTAGGACATGGAGATGTTAGCGCTGGATACACAAGCACTAGCAGCAGCACTTACGAGAAAACTTCAAGTTCAACAGACAGCCCTTGGGGATCTCAGGATTATGTAAAGATAACAAAGTCAAGCACTGATTCATTCCAGCCTAACTATCCTGCATACAACACTGTATACGTGCAGCCTTCGAACGATTACTCATATAACAACCCATACTACAATCCTTCATACTCTGGTTACTTCAAAACAAGCACCGGGGACTTCGGATATTACCCTTCAGACAGTTATTATAATCATGTTTATGCAGACAACAGCTGCTCAGCCTGGCATTGCAAAAAAGCATACAACTACTACGATTACGGAAATGATGCTTACGGTCAACCTTACTATTATCAGCCTAGTTGGGATTGGCATTCCCAAGTTTTTAACTGGGCATATTAAATGACATACTACGGTGATACTTATTTAGGAACTGCGGAAAGCAAAAGAGAAGAGATAAGACTTAATTTAAGAGGAAGAAATATATACGATGTTCTTGAAGGAATTGTTTCACAAATAGACAGAAGCGGCACAACAAGCCATAAAATTATGGGTGGAGCAAGATATTTTTTCAACTCATTAAGAACAAATCACGAGTCTCTAGGGCTTAATGAAAATAATATAACTCTAAACCAGCTGTATCATAGAAAGAGAAAACTAGCTGAAGATATAATTGATAAGATAGGTGAATGTATTCAGTTCGGATTCCATTACTAAAAATATTTTTTAATTCTAGTTGTCTTCTAAATCTTCTATCTGGTCTGCCTGAGGAACTTTAACAACACCTGCTATTTTATCCCCTTCCTTCAAGTTTACAACACGAACGCCCTGTGTTGCTCTTCCCATTACTCTTATGTCTTTCATACTTGTTCTCAAAACAACTCCTTTTGTTGTAGTAGCTATTATTGAATCCTTACTGTCAACTCCTAACGCAGATACTATATCTCCTGTTTTATCGCTTGTTTCCATCGCTATAACTCCCTTAGCTCCACGACTTGTTACTCTAAATTCCTCCAGCTCTGACCTCTTTCCGTATCCCTTCACTCCTATAGTTAGAATTGTTGTCTTTCCATCTGCTGGAAGGACTTCAAGGGCTACAACTTCATCATTCTTTGCAAGCTCTGCTCCTTTTACTCCATAACTTGCACGTCCCATTGGCCTTACCTCATCGCTGTTAAACCTTATTGCTTGTCCTTTCTTTGTGAATATCATTACTTCTTGCTTGTCATTCACTATTCTTACATTTATGACAGTGTCAGAACCATCTAGAGGAAGATTCATTATTCTCACACCAGCACTTCTAGGCTTGCTTACATCCTTCAGAGGCAACTTCTTAACCATTCCAAGTTTTGTGACAAACAAAAGGTATCCCAAATCAAAGTTCTTTACAGACATTATGTTACTTATCTGTTCATCATGCAAGTTAAGAACATTGATTAATGCTTTACCTTTACCTTGGCGCTCTGATGAAGGAACATCATTAGCTTTCAACCAATATACGCGCCCTCTTGAAGTGAAGAAGAGAAGATAATCATGAGTACTGCATGTAAGCATCCTTGATACGAAATCTTCTTCCTTAAGCTCAGCTCCTGAGACTCCTGCGCCTCCTCTCTTCTGCTCGCGATACGACTTTAAGTCCACACGTTTTATGTATCCCCCGTTTGTTACCATTATTACTACGTCCTTCTTTTCAATAAGATCTTTCTCAGTAATTTCTGCTACACTCTTTATTATCTTAGTTCTTCTTTCGTCTCCATACTTTGCCTTAAGTTCCTGAACTTCCTTCTTTATTACCTTAAGAATCTCTTTCTCATCTCCTAGTATTGCATTAAGGTCTTTTATTGAATCATTAAGCTTCTTTTCTTCGTCCCTTAACCTTCCAGCTTCAAGATGTGTAAGTTGAGAGAGTCTTATCTCTAAAACTGCCTTTGCCTGTCTGTCGGTTAACGAAAATTTCTTCATAAGTCCTTCATGTGCCGCTGCCCCGTTTTCAGCCTTCTTTATGAAATCAACAACTCTATCTATGTCCTTCAAGGCTATAAGAAGCCCTGAAACTATCTCGAGCCTGTCTTCTGCTTTTTTAAGATCAAAACCGCTTCTCTTTCTTACAACTATCTGCCTATATTTTATGTATTCCTGTATTATATCTTTTATATTTAGAATTCTCGGATGCTTTCCTACAAGTGCAAGAATATTTGCATCAAAACTTGTTTGAACGTTAGTCAGCTTGTATAGCGTGTTCAAAGTGAACTTAGGATCAACGTCTTTCTTGAGCTCTATAACTATTCGCACTTTTCCTTTTGCAGATTCATCTCTAAGGTCGTAAACATCTGGGAGCTTCTTTTCTGTGGCGAGTTTAGCAATGTCTTTCACAAGGTCTGCTTTATTCACCATGTAAGGAATTTCCGTTATTATTATCACAGGACGTCCTTTACTCTCTTCAATGCTTGTCCTCGCTCTTATTATTATCTTCCCTTTTCCAGAAGTATACATCTCTTTTATTCCTGAGCCAGTTATTATTCCGCCTGTAGGAAAATCAGGACCTTTTATTATTTCTGTAAGAGAATCTATTGATATGTTAGGATTGTTTATTGTCTCTATTATTGCATCAGAAACTTCTGTAAGATTGTGAGGTGGAATATTAGTTGCCATTCCTACTGCTATTCCAGTTGCCCCGTTAAGAAGCAAGTTAGGAAGCTTTGCAGGCATTGTCTCTGGCTCTTTCTCAGAATTATCGAAGTTAGGAAGCATCTTAACTGTATCTTTGTCTATATCTTCGAGTATTTCATCAGCTATTTTGCTAAGCTTCGCCTCGGTATATCTGTCCGCTGCAGCACTATCTCCATCCATACTTCCGAAGTTTCCTTGCCCATGTACTAGAGGATAACGCAATGAAAAGTCTTGAGCCATTCTTACCAAGGCATCATATAAAGCAATGTTTCCATGAGGGTGGAACTTACCCATTGTTTCTCCGACTATTCTAGCAGACTTTACAGTTGACTTGCTAGATTCAAGGCCAAGATTATTCATAGCCCAAAGAATTCTTCTATGAACTGGCTTTAATCCATCTTCAACAGCCGGCAGCGCTCTATCAACTATAACTGACATTGCATAGTCTATGAATGCCTGCTCCATTTCAGAAACAATCTCTGCAGCAGCAACCCCTTTCTCTTCACCTATCTGATTCTTAATTCTTCTTTCTTTCTCCTCTTCTTCTATTTGCTCTTCTATCTTTTCTTCATCGACTTGTTTTGGAGTCATTTCTTCTTACCTCCGGATTTTTTATTTGCCTTTTTAACTTTTTTAGGCTTAGAAGTTTTTTCTTTCTTTACCGATTTAGGTTTAACTTGAGATTCGGCCTTCTTTGGCTTAACGCTCTTAAGAAGCTCTGCCTCTTCGTCCTCATGATCGTCATCATCCTCAAGAAGACTATGCTTCTCTGCAAAATGTCCAGTGTACCCACAGTTAAGACATGTAAGTCCAGCATCAGTCATCTCAACTTCCTCGCTTCCACAAGCAGGGCAATATGTACGTCCCATTATACGTCTATCTGCGCCTCCGCCGCTCTTTCAACAATGAACTGTCTTCTAGGTTCAACATCATCTCCCATAAGTCTTGAAAAGACTTCATCAGCTTTTACAGCATCGTCTATAGTAACCTTATTCAAAAGACGAGCTTTAGGATCCATAGTTGTTTCCCATAATTGTTCAGGATTCATTTCTCCAAGTCCTTTGAACCTTTGCACTGTTACATTGTTACCAAGCTTTGAAACTATCTTCTTGAGCTCATCATCACTATATACATAATGATCTCCTTTCTTCCTTACCTTGTATAGAGGGGACACGGCGATGTATATGTTCCCATTTTCAATAAGTTTAGGCATAAACAG
>DAIEOU010000042.1 GCA_027348755.1 archaeon | reverse complement strand
CTTCATAACTTGCACCAAATATATATCCTAACAATACTGATATTGATGCCCAGCTTACTGCGCCCATAAAAGCATATACAAAAAAGTTGTACGATTTTACCTTAGAAGCTCCGGCTATAAATGGTGCGAACGCCCTTGAGAAAGGGTTGAACCTGCTTATTATGAGCGTTTTGCCTGTATGTTTTAGAACTAGGGACTTAAGTCTTGTATAATGCTTATTTTTGAAAGATATGTATTTTCCGTATTTTTTTATAAATGAATATCCATATTTCTTTCCTAGAATATATGATATACTGTCTCCTATAAACGCACCTAAAGTTGCAAGAATTATAACTCTCCAAAGTCTTAGATAATGCAGTTTAGAGAAAAATCCTCCGAGTATTACTATACTATGCCCTGGGATGAATGAGCCTAAAATAGGCATTGCTTCAAGTATTGAGGCTATGAATACTACAACGTATCCCCATGGAACAAGAAAATGATGGGGTATACTGAGCAGCAAAGTCGCCACGCTTCTCATCTTAATATCAATGAAAAATGGGCTTAAAAAGCCTTGTTTTCGTCTATAAACCTAGCAGACAGCTTTATAATACCATACACTTTATATCTGAATGAAAAGGGTTGTTAAGGCTCTTGATAATGCAACATCTCTTGGAGGTATTGCACATCCTATGCTTGCAAGATTCATAAGATATACACTTACAGCTAGTTCTTTTTCAGCTTTAGACATAATAATACTTTTCATTTTTGTTGATTTCTTAGGTATATTCTATCTTTATGCAGCCACATTTTCTTTCATAATTGCAAACACTGCACATTATTTTGTAGTTAGAAACTGGGGGTTCAAAGGGAGTAAGAGAAAGAGAGGGGAAGGATATCTTTGGTTTATAGGAATATCTGTAATGTCTTTGACTATAACCCTTGTTTTATTGGAATATCTTGTAGATGATGCTGGTTGGCATTATATACCTGCAAAAATACTAATAGCTGTAATAGTAGGAATAATAAACTTCTTTGTTCATTATTACTTTACATTCAAGATACATAAAAATGGAAAGGGAAAAAGATAATTGACAATCTAGATTTTCAAAAGACAGAAATTATCGCCCCATTGCTGCGCGTTCTATTGCTTTGTAGTCCAATGAAGGTGGAGACCATTTTTTTCTTGAATCATAAACAGAATCTCTAGAGTATATGTCCTTAGATATTTGTCTGAATCCAGGTATATTTACAGGGTAGCTTACAGGGAAATTCATCACAAGTAATCCGTTGTGACTTACTGAATCGGAAACGTGTTTAACAAGTTGATCAGGATTGCGGCAACGATGTATAACGTTAAGGGCAATCACTATTTCTCCCTTAAGCGCTCTTGATTCATACATTATTCTTTCAGAATCTAGGTCAGCCTGAATTACATGTGCTCCAGGTATATTCATTTTGTTTAGAGTATCAATTACTTTAGTGTATTTATCAACAAAGAAGAAGCTTGGTTTGCCCATTTTCATGTATCTTTCATATACCTCCTGAGCTTCAAAGCATACAAGGTCACTCGTTCTATCTCTTTCGTGAGATTCAAAAGCGTTCACCATTTTTTTCTTTAGCATTCCCATCATTCCTATATCCTCAATTTCTCCCACTGGAAGATCTTCTGCGTATTTTGCTGCAGCAGCTCCAGGGCCTATATCTACTACGCTATATCTATTATCTTTCCATTTAATAAAATCAGATTCGGCCAGAAAATTATCTAGTCTCTTAAAAACATGTTCATTTCTTCTTGGCCAGGTATGTGTTGGAAGATGTTCCATAAAACTACGTTCCACTATTATTTTTAAGTCTATGCCTTATGGGCAAAGGAGCTTATCTCCTTGAGTATTTTCTCGGGGTTGTGTGAATCAGCTATTGCGCTTGCTATCAATACGCCTTTACATCCTATCTCATAAGCTTTCTTTACGTCTTCTCCAGAACTTATACCTGCTCCACAAATGGGAATTATGTTTGTGTCTGACAGAACTTTCACAAACTTTGAAAGTGCGTCTGGCTCCATGGAAGTTATTGATTTTCCTGATGCTATAAACTTAGGATCTTCAAAAGCCATTGCATATGGATTGAGAGCTTTGAATTTTTTAGCTTGAGTTATGTTCTTAACACATATAACAACTTTAAGCCCGCGTTCATTACATCTTTTCATTGTTTTCTTTATTACATCTACTGAAAGTGGATGTTCGGAATGATTAAGAAGAGTACCTTTAGCTCCGTTTTCATCAATACTCTCTGGAATTACATACCCTGTTGACCTTCCGGGTTCATGATAGTCTACATGCTGAGCATACACTTTAAGCCCTGTATTTCCAGATATCTCTTTTATGTCTGGAGAAGATACTGCAACCACTGCCTGATTTGCATATAAAAATATAGTTCTTGCAAGTTCCAAAGCATCTTTTCCACGCTTATAGTTCTTGAAGTTTATTATTATCATTGCTTCTCGTATATAGCTTCCTTTATCTTTTTTGCCATCTCTACAGGCTTATTATTCTGCCAGACATTCCTTCCAACTGCAAGTCCTGAAGCTCCAGATGATATAACTTCCTTGACATTGTTGAGAAATATGTTCTCATCTCTGTGTTGTCCTCCAGCAAATACAACGCGAGTTTTTCCTGCAACTTTTACTGCCCAAGCTATGTCACTTTCTGTTCCCATGAATGGAAGTTTTACCATGTCTGCACCAAGTTCTAAGCCGACTCTTGCAGCGTAAGAAAGCAACTCTCGAGGAGTTTTTGTAGATATTGCCTTTCCTCTAGGGTACATCCAGGCTATAACTATGAGGCCTGCAGCATGTGCTTCTTCCTCTATCTTTGAGAACTCCTTTAGCATTTGTGTTTCATATTCGCTACCAAGGTATATTGTGTAGCCCACGCCTATGGCTTTGAGCTTTTTTGCTTCATCTACTGAACATATTTGCGTAGAAAGAGGCTCTCCATCTCTGAGATTTGTTTTACCGTTGAGCTTTATTATCAAGGGTACTTTTATGAGCTTTCTGTATTTCTCAGCTATTCCTTTATGTACTATGAATGCATTAAACTTTCCTTTGTTTGCTATATCTGCAACGAATGCAGGATCAACGTTGGAGTCAGTGAAATCTGCTGCACCATGCTCAAAACCCTGATCGTATGCTAATAAAATGGTTTTTCCCTTGTTAGCTATTTTATCTATTAATTCCATAATCACCTCTAAGGCTTAAGTCTTAGGGATTTTATAAACGTTATTAACTGGAGTTCCATATTTTTTCCCTTAGAATAATCATAGGCTTCAAGATTTATACGCACTACAGGCTCTGTATTGCTTGCCCTTACGTTTATCCATCCATCTTTGTATTTGTAGGTTATACCGTCAAATTCTTCCTTTGTATTCTCGCCTCTTGATTCGCACCATTTCTTTATTTTTTCTGCAATTTCTTTTCTATCAGATGTTCTTATCTCTATCCCTTCAGGTTTGTAATATTTTTTGAATTTTGATGCAATAACTGAAAGTGGCTGTTTTTCTTCTGAGAGTATTTCATACATAAGAAGAGAGGATATAAGTCCTGAATCTGCATAATAATTTGACTTAAAATAATAATGTCCAGATTCTTCTGCTCCAAATACAGCTTCCTCTTTTCTCATTCTTGACTTCATGAAAGTGTGCCCTATCTTTTCTGCTAATGGAGTTCCACCGTTTTTTGTTATAGTCTCTGATACAATCTGGCTTGAAAGGGCAGTATGTACTATCGGACCCTTTATTTTTTTAAGAATATTCTCTGAGAATATTGATGCTACGCATGATGCTGGAACTATTTCTCCGCGCTCATCAACAAATGATGCTCTGTCTGCATCTCCATCATATGCGACTCCGAAAGAGGCGTTCTCTTTTTTCACTTTTTCCATTAGCTTATTGAGGTTGCTAGATATTGCCGTATCTGGGAGGTGATTAGGGAATCTCCCGTCTTGTTTGAAGAAAAGAGGTATAAACTTGCATGGTAGATTGCTGAATATATCTTCAGCATATTTTCCAGCCATTCCGTTTCCTGCATCTATAACTATATGTAACGGTCTAAGGTTTTTTGTTTTTATCTGCGATATAACATGCTTTTCATACTCTTTAGTTATATCTTTATTATACACTTTTCCAGGTTTATTTGATTTTGGAGCGTGTAAATAATCCTTAAGATCCTTTAGTTCTTGGCCTCCTATAGGCAGCGCTCCAGGCTTTACGCATATCATCCCATTATATTCTGGAGGATTATGTGATGCTGTAATCATTATTCCAGGAGATGAATATTTTCCTGTAGCAAAGTATAATCCAGGGGTATCCATTAAGCCTAAGTCTATAACGTCGCAGCCAGATTCTATCACTCCTTTTATTAGAGAATCAGAGAGACTCTTGGAAGATAATCTGCAGTCTCTGGCAACAAATATCTTTTTTGCTTCCATGTAATGAGAAAAGGCGAATCCTACTTCTCTTGCAATATTTTCATCTATTTCTTTTGGATACAGACCTCGTATATCGTTAGCATGGAAAGCAACCTCTTTCATGATATACATTATAGCTCAATGTTTAAAAACCCGCTTTTATCCGACATTATATGCAGAAAATATCTGGAGCATATCCTACTGAAGAAATGTTGTATGACTCTTTAAAACACATACGTAGAAGGATAACTGGAACTGAAGGGGAAAGAATAGACATGTCAGGGCTATTAATGCATAATCAGCAATATTGTAATGATTATTCTTCAGCTTCAGAAGGTAAAAAAATATACTTCAATAATATA
>DAIEOU010000041.1 GCA_027348755.1 archaeon | reverse complement strand
CATAGCGTGGGGAATCCAGACTATGAGAACTTAAATGCCCTGAGCTTTTTGGCTATGATAGGTTTTTCTTATACTTCTGCAATATCTGCCGGATATGCTATTGAAAGTCGTTCATTCAGAAAAATGTATGAAAAATACTGGAATTTGTATCACCCTGATTTCAAAGATTGAATAGTTTTATATAATTCTTGGCCGCTTTGTGATAATGGCTGTAAAATATGCTATAATAATTCATGGATGGTCTGGAAGTCCTGAGGAGAAGCCTATTGCATGGCTCGCTCGGGAGCTTGAAGCTTCTGGTTTATCAGTAACAGTGCCAAGAATGCCTCATCCAAATAAACCTACAATAAACGATTGGGTGGAAACTATTGCAAAAAATGTTGTCGATTCTGAAAAAACAATCATTATAGGGCATAGTATAGGATGTCAGGCAGTCCTTAGATATCTCCAGAGTTCTAAAAAAAAGTTTTCCGGTGTATTTCTTGTTGCTCCTTGGCTTAAGATAAAACCCGGAGCGCTGAACGATGAAGAAACAAAGATTGCCCTTCCATGGCAAAACACTCCTCTTGATTTATCAAATATAAAGAAGAAAAGCGATTCATTTTACTTTTTTTATTCAACTAACGATCCATTTGTTTCAGTTGACGATTCGCTTACCTTAAAAAATAAGATTGGGGGAGAGTTGCATAACCTCGGAGAGAAAGGGCACATAAGCGAGGATGATGGCATATTTGAATGGCCTGAGATGCTTGAATTAATAGAAAAGAATTTTATATTACGTTAAAGAGTTATTATCTCGATGCCCTTATCAGATATTATTATAGTATGTTCTGCTTGGGCGACTATGCCTCCAGCTTTTTCAACTAACTGCGTATAGTGATGTAGAAGGCCTGCAGATTCTATATTTCTTAATGCTAACAGGCCGCGGCTTCCGAACTGTTTGTATATCCATCGGGAACAGAATGGCAAAGTTCCATATTCTTCAAGTATGAATGTTAACACTTCCCTGGCAAAGCTGTCCCGCACGCTTCCTTCTTTCTGAACTTCATATATTCCTGAAGGTTTTCCATCTCTTACGAGGCCAGCACCATTTGTGACGAATGGCTCTATTGCGTATACTCCTGAATCTAACTCAATATCCTGCCCAGAGTCATAGTTGGGAATTGTAATTCCTGCATGAAGCTGACCTTCTTCTATAGAATGTCCTGATAGATTTCGTATAGGCTCGAATCCATTACTTTGTACAGATGTTGATATGGCTTTTCCTATTTCTCCTATATTTTTTGATTCTTTTACAACCTTTAATCCTTCTTTTAGGGCCGACTCTGCAGACTCTATCAATCTCTTGTTTGTGTCTGAATTCTCTAAGTCGATGGAGAAAGCAGTATCTGCTGCGAAACCATCTATATGCACTCCTATGTCTACTTTCATAAGTCCTGACGCTGTAGTTTTATCATCGTATGCTGGGCTGTAGTGTGCAGCAATTTCATTTATGGAGAGATTTACAGGGAAAGCAGGTTTTCCTCCAAGTTCTTTTATTTTTGCTTCTATTTTCTCAGCTAGCTCTATAAGTGGAACACCTTTCTTGACTATGCTTCGTGCATACTTAACTGCTTCAGATGTAAGCTTGCCGGCTTTTATGTAAGATTCGTATTCATCAAGTGTCTCGCTTTTTTCTACAGACTGCTTTTTTTCCTTCTGCCTGCTGACTTGTTGTGCATGCTGAGATTTAGAATCTGACTGTATACCCTTGAATCCGAAGCCTGCTGAACCGCCATAATGTTTTTCTGTCATGTTCTTATCTGATGATTTGTGTTTATATGCTTATTTGTTACAAATTATTTGCTCTACAAAGAACCTTGCTTCCTCAGGAGTTCTGAGTATTATCGGGCGCTTGTTGTTTTTTCTTGCAAGAGAAGTATGTTTTAGATAGTAATCTTTTGGATAAGTTGAAGCGTATCCTATAAGTTTAGTAAGTCCGTTTATAGTGCCTGCGCCCTTCTTTGCCTTGTCAAATCCAATTTTTCTTTTCAAATATCGCATTATAAGTCTTGAAATTATTAATTTTCTTTTTTTGTTTATTATTACAACACAGTCTGCTTTTTTCAGGGCTGGCAGAATCCAGGCATGCGCATATGAGCCTTCGATTATCCATTTAGAGTTGTCTTTGAGTATTTTTCTCAGTTTTTTGTTTCTTGATTTTGGGCTTATCTTTTTGTATTCATTCTCTCTGTATACTGCATCATCAAGGTCGAAGTTTTTTATTCCAGTCTTTTCAGCTATCTTTTTAGCAATAACAGTCTTCCCACTTCCAGGAGGGCCCATTATATACATCCTGCTGAATCTCATTTCTTAAGCCTCCGGTCTTTTGGAACGTAATTATATATTGTCTTTCCGTTTGACTTTCCACAGCCTATGAAATCGCCATTGTATCTTATTACTACAACGCCTTGAGGAGCTTCTATTTGAATATCAAATCCGCGTATCCAATCATGGAATTGCTCATCATTTATTTCTACAATATTTTTCTTTATTTCATCTTTTATTAGAAGTGGAGAATCAAAGCTGAGTCTATAGAGACCTTCTTCTTTTAGGAAATAAGTTCCAATGAGTTCGACTCTTGCTATTTTCCCAAGTTCTTCTATTTCTTCCTTGGATAAACTGCCTGAGAAAGCTCTTATTCTTTCATTTCCTGTGGATATAAGAAGATAAGGCAACTCTGATATGCCGAACTGATCATTCAGAGATTCTAATATCTTTCTCTTTTCATTTGATTTAATGAATCTTATGTTCACTGTATTTCCTCCGCGAGCTTATAGCATATCAATGTGACTAGAGCCATACTCCAATATCCTACTGTCTGGAAAATTAGGAAGTAGTTTCCTATCATGTAGTTAGTTATAGGCATTGAGAGAATCTTCCATGAATATCCTGCTACATGATTTATGTATTCAGTTATTATTCCTATGAAAGTCACAAATACAACCAAAGAAATAACCCATGAAGACCAGGACTTGACTCTAGCTTTAGTAAGTATTTCTTTTCCTATTAGGAGACTCAACATTATGTATGTCATTGGAATTATCCATTCAAACACATATTTCATAACATTATCTGTCAGAGAAGTGTATGAAGGATAGGTCCAAAAGCCGAGGGATATTCCAAGCAGGTCTATAGCAACTGATGAGGCTAGCATGAGAATGAAGAATGCAATGTAATTTTTCTTTTTCCATGAATGAAATAGACTCTTCTTAGCTATCTTATCGTGTACTCTTAAAAGTATTATTAAAACTCCTAAAGAGAAAAGTGAATAATAATGTGCTTGATGCAGAATGAATGCCATAAACATCCCTGCAATCACGAGGATTATACCTGAAGCATATGGAAATCTCATTTTACTTCCTCCTTAAGGCGTAGCCTTGCAACAAAAAATCCTTCACTGTCATTATCTTGAGGGTATATTCTATGGCATTTCTTTACTTCTGGGCTAAATGTTTTTTCATCCCAGCTCGTTATTCCAGGCCGGGTTTTAAGGGGAAGTTTCACTTCCTCAAGTTCTACTGGGAAATTCTTCAATGCAAAATCCACGACTTCTTCATCTTCTTCTGGAGCATGTGTGCATGTTGAGTAAACTAAAGTTCCTCCAGCTTTAAGTGCTTTAAGTGAACAGGCTAGGAGCTTCTTCTGCATTCTTGAGAATGACTTTAGAACTTTTGGATTCCACATCTGAAATGTTCTAGCGCTGCTTCTTAGAGTTCCTTCACCTGAACAAGGTGCATCTAATAAAATCTTATCGAACTTTATATTATTGCGACCGAATTTTTCTGCCAACTGGACTCCATCATTTCTTGTGACTATAGAGTTTGTGACACCGCAGCGTTCAAGGTTTGCAGCAAGTATAGCAATTCTGTCCATTCTTACGTCATTTGCTATAAGAGTTCCTGATCCTTGCATTCCTGCAGCTATTTGTGTTGTCTTGCTTCCAGGACTTGCGCATAAGTCCAAGACAAACTCTCCTGGCTCAGGTTTCAAGGCAATAACAGACATCATACTGCATACTTCTTGTATATAGTAATATCCTAGTACATGTTCTATAGCGTTTCCAAGTTCTCCAGGTTGAAGCTCATTTTGTATTAGCATTATTTCTGGATGCTCTGGAAATGGCTGCTCGACAGTCCATTTTTTACTCAGTCTCTCAAAAAGTTCTTTTTCAGATATTTTAAGAGTGTTACATCTTACGTAATTTCTTGGAGGGATATGGATTATTTTTTCGAAAGCTTCAAAGTCTTTCTTTTCTGTGAGAAGCTTTTCCATTCTTTCTCTGAATGCGGGTTTCATTTCTGGTTTCATATAATCCCTAGTTTTGAGCTCATTTTAAGGCTTTGTTTTTAGCTGCTCCTTTCCAAAAAGAAAAAATTTGCCACAATTATTTGTGAGGCGCGAAGCGCCGAACGCGCTCGATATCTATCATAATATTTGCTCTAAAAGGGCGTATAATATCGATTAAACGTAACCATATAATCTGTCCTACGGATTGCTTTGCAACTTGAAAATCTTAGACTTCGTTTCGGTTAAGCGGTAACGAAAAACACTACGCCATTCGGCGTTTAATCATGCTTAACCAAAATTGTCGGAGATACTAGTGCAAGAATATCCTTCCCCCACCCGACGGCAGTATTTAGAATTTAATATTAAAATGATCCTTCACTCTTCTTTCATAGATTTCATTATTTGGGAAAAGCGTTAGAAAATCTGTTCCTTTAGTCATTGCTATATATTGCTTATATTTTCCTACAAAATTAATGTCTCCTGCTGTAGGGTCTAAGATATATTTTTCTTTCCCAATTTTCGCTTCTACAAAAATATGTCCTTGTATGTTTTTATTTGGTTTTTCTAA
>DAIEOU010000040.1 GCA_027348755.1 archaeon | reverse complement strand
ACATAACTGTATTCGAGGGTGGAAAGAAAGACATAAGTGATGTATGTAGAAACGATGCGAACTGTGCAGGAATAACGCAGTGTTCTCAGCAGCAGGATGGAAGCTATGCATGTAACTTCCAATTTACAGTGTATCTTAACCCTGAAGCAGCGCAGAGACACGCAGATGTAACAAGAAACATAAGCACCGACAGCTCTGGACAGTATCTTTCACAGAAGTTAGACTTGTATGTTGATGAAAAACTTGTCGATTCACTTTTAGTAAGCACAGATCTTAGAGGCCGTGTTGAAACACAGATATCTATACAAGGATCTGGAACAGGAAAGACTCAGGAAGCTGCATATGCAGACGCTCAGGCAAGTATGAACAAGCTTCAGACAATACTCATAACAGGAAGCCTTCCTTACAAGCTCAGTATAGTAAAGCTAGACACAGTTTCTCCAGTACTCGGAGAGACTTTCGTATACTGGATAATAGTTGCAGGCCTAAGTGCAATATTCCTAGTTGGGATAATAGTATTCGCAAAATATAGGAAAGTTAAAGACTCTCTTGCAGTACTTCTAACATCATTCTCAGAAATAATAATAATACTTGGAGTTGCAGCATTCATAAAGTGGAACCTTGACCTTCCATCTATAGCTGGAATACTAGCTACAATAGGTACTGGAATAGACCAACAGATAGTAATACTTGACGAGTCTCAGAGGGCTACTCATTTAAGCATAAAAGAGAGAGTTAAGAGAGCTCTATTCATTATATTCAGCGCGTTCTTCGCATCTGCAGTCTCTCTTCTGCCTTTGTTCTCTGCAGGAGCAGGATTCTTCAAAGGATTCGCAATAACAACTCTTATAGGAATAACTGCTGGAGTCTTCATAACAAGACCTGCATTCTCTGATATAATAAAGATGATTGAGGAACATAGATAATGCTTCCACGTTGGCACATATTATGGGGTGCAGTGTTTAGCATTGCAGTATGGCTATTCCTTCCAGGTGTAAGCTTGTTCTATATTTCACTTATCTTTCTTGCCTCTTTTTTAATAGACTTTGATCATTACATGTCTGGAGCAATGAGCATAAGAGATTATAATTTAAAGAACGTTTTGAAATATCATAGAGAACTTTTAAAGAAAGAAAAGGAAGAGAATAAGAAGGGCATAAGAGTGAGAGGACATTTCCATCTTTTCCACACACTTGAATTCCATATCTTGGTTTTTGCTCTTGGATACCTATGGCAAGGGTTCTGGTTTATACTTGCTGGAATGATATTCCATTCTTTGCTTGATATAGCTTCTTTAATAAACAGAGATAGGTTATACAGAAGGGAATATTTTCTTGTCGCTTGGCTTTTACGCAAGGCATAAAAACAGCCTAGCCGTCAAAAATATATGCCAAAAAAAAACAATAAGGAAGTTTCTGGTTCATTGAATGCTCTTGCAAAGACTTCAGTCATTGTTTTCATAGGGCTTATATTATCAAAAGTTTTAAGTTATTTCTACAGATTTATAGCTGCTAGAGCTTATGGCCCTGACGCTTATGGTCTTTTTTCCCTTGCGCTAGTTATATCTGGATGGTTCATAGCAGTAGCTACTTTGGGTTTGTCTGATGGACTTCTAAGATATATCTCTCTTTATAGGGGTAAGAATAACCAGAAGAAAATAAATTATTTATTCAAGTTTAGTATAGTTATTCTTTCAGCAACAAGTATAATAGCAGGAATATTGATGTTCGTATCTGCTGGATGGGTTTCTACATATGTGTTTCATGATGCAAGGCTCATAATATTTCTTCAGATATTCAGCTTGTCAGTGCCTCTTACAGTAATGGCAACGCCTTTGCTCATGAGCATAAGAGCTTATGAGAAGATAAACGCATACTCGGGAATATTCAACATACTACAGAATGTAGTAAAAGTTGCTCTCTTAATAATACTAGTATCAGTAGGAATTGGTAGCCAAAGCATAAGCATATCTTACATATCTGGACTTCTCGCAGTAATTATTGCAGCATATTGGTACTTGTCAAAGAAAATGCCTGAAATAATGCACAGAAGAGATATAAAAACAAAAGAGAAAATTGACATAAGACGCGAAGTTCTATCATTCTCATGGCCATTGATGTTCTACAGTATTCTATCAACAATACTATATTGGATTGACTCATTTTCTATAGGATATTTCAAGGACGCTGCAGCAGTAGGACTGTATAATGCAGCAGTGCCTATAGCTCTATTGCTTACATTTGCACCAGAACTTTTCACGCAACTCTTCATACCTATGATAAATAGGTATCACGCAGCAGGAAAGCACAAGACAATAGAAGAGCTTAGCAAACAGATGACCAAGTGGATAATAGCCTTCAATCTTCCTGTTTTCATAGCAATGATAATGTTCCCTGGAGCGATAATAAATGTTCTATTTGGAGCCGAATACCTTGGAGCTTCAACAGCATTAAGGATACTAGCTATAAGCGCTCTTCTCAATTCTCTTGGCGTCGTTGCAACAAGTCTTCTTTCAATGAGTGGAAAATCTAAAACAGTCCTAGTAAATATATTCATAGCAGCATTTGCAAACTTTGTCCTTAACATATTCTTAGTTCCAATGAAAAATGTATGGTTTATAGAAAACAGTTTAGGCATAAATGGAGCTGCAATATCTACTCTCCTTTCAATGGTTCTATTCAACATATTATTCTTTGCACAGGCATATAGGCATACAGGAATAATTCCAGTCAGGAGAAAAATACTAAATGTTATAGCTGCCGCAATAATACCTACGGTGACAATAATTCTATTTCATGTCTGGAAACCTTCTTCATCGATACTCTTCCTTTCTGCAATAGGAATAGTATTCATTCTAGTATACTGGTTATGCCTTGTGCTTTTTAATGCATTTGATAGCCATGATAATGAGATAATAGAAAAAGCAAAAAGCAAAATACCATTCCTAAGTTCGGGTGTAGCAAGAGGAGATATATGAAAATAAAGAAAGCAGCGCATAGAGCCTTAGTAAAAGCTAGGAAATTTTATTACACGAGAATATTGCATAAGCCGAGGATAATATTTAGTGAAAGCAACTTGAAGCATTATAGAAATGAGCCTGATATAAGTTATCTGGAAAGTTTCAGATAAATTTCTTAACCTCTGATTTCCAGTCTATAAACGGGGGGAGAGTATCATCATTCAAGTGTGCAGCCAGGGAGGGTATCGGAGAGAGGCAAGGAACTGACTGATATACTTTATTTATTGTTGCGTCTTCGCCACCTCCAATTTTTCCAGAGTTTATTTCTGCAAATTTATAATACAGGTTTTTGTATTTCTTGAATATACTTGTTGGAATGTAGAAAGTTCCAGTTGTATGCTGAACACTACGCCAATGGCAATCAGAGCTAAGAAATATGTATGATGGGTAAACGCGCACATACCTATCAGGATAATCAGTAGGATGAATAACAAATTTGTCTGATCCTATTATTTTCTCATTGTATGCTCGCACTATAAATGGAACTTCATCTGGAAGATGCAAATAATCATCCTCGCAGAAGTATATAACATCAGCTTTTGAACCTGAGGCTAAATCATAACAGTATGCAAGAGATTTACCATTGTTCCTTGCTTCTATTTTATGTAGTTCGTAAACAAGGCCTGAGCTATCAAGAATAGACTTCATTTTTGCCCTAAATTCTAATGGACTTGAGTCGTCTACTATATCTAACCTAATTTTGACCCCTTTAGCACTTGAACAACTTTCTATAAGCGACCTAAGAGAAGCAAGGATCATAGGTTGTTTATCAAGACCAAATGGCCTGTCTGCAGTAGAGCTTAGAGTTTTAACGACTGCGCATGTTCTAAGAATTATCCTTAGCGACTTCATTACGCTTCGAGTCTATTTGGCTTTAAATCTCTTGTGAATTTTGAATTCGAAGCTTATGTCATCATATATGCCTATTAGAAATATCTTCAAGAATTTCTTGAATGGGATGTATTTTTTCCATTTATTTGATATATAAAATAGATTAGTACTTACGAGTTCTAATTCTGTCAAATCATACTCTTGCAACATATTTTTAGCAAATGTGTTTTCTGTAAAGTTGTGCTTGTGTTGCAAATCTGTAAAATTTGAATAACTAGCAGCATGTGGAACTATTACCGTCAGTTTAGCTTTATCTTTAGATATTCGTATGACCTCTTTTAATGTCTTGAATGGATCTACAACATGTTCTAAAACCATACTCATAAGCACTTCATCAAATGTGTTGTCTTTGAATGGATAAGGATATTTATCAAGACTATGATGAACATCCGCCTTCAAAAAAGGTAATATTTCTACATTAACCCATCCTTCTCGATAGTCTGACCCACAGCCCAAGTTAAGTTTTTGCATAGAATTTGTCTGTTATGCTGGTTTTTAAATTGTTGTTAGAACTCTTATTATTTGGCGATATTTAGCATTAATATGTAGTGGTAAAAAAAGCAACATTTATTAATTTTGAATACCTTAATAAAAAGTGCAAAGTATGCTGTTAAACTATAAAGAGGGGAAGAATTTGATGGAAGCAGTTCTCTTTGCGATTTTTCTCTTTACTATGATTGGATTCGATACAGATGAAGTATATGCATACAATGAAAATTATATTGTGTATAACCTAACTGAAAACAGCGGATATGACTTATCAAATTATAGTGTTCTAATAAAAGTTAAGTATTTTCCAAACATGTCTAAATTCTTTGAAGATATAGCATTTACTAACTCAAGTAATTATGTGTCTCATAATTCAGAATCGTTCGATTCCAATAAAATAAATTTGTCCATAGAATATCCCTATTGGATAGAGAATTATACTGTAGGCGATTCGGCATGGGTCTGGGTAAAAGTATTAGATATTATCAAAAAAAATGAATCCCTTCAGATATTTATGACCTACAAAAATTCAAGTCATGCTACAAGTAAGAGTAATCTATCAAATACT
>DAIEOU010000003.1 GCA_027348755.1 archaeon | reverse complement strand
TCTTGTTGAAAATTTCGTGTCTAGACATGCTAACTTGGATGACTTTCTAAGAACATTGAAGTTCTCTTATCTGTATGCCAAGTCAGTTACTCTTGGTGAAACTCATTGGCCTGAGACTAACGAGGTTATGTCGAGAAACAGAAGAATAGGATGCTCCGTGACTGGAGTTGCACAGTTCCTTGAAAACAAAGGAATGCATAATCTACGCAGTTGGCTTGACAAGGGATATAGTACTATACAGGATTGGGACAGAGTATATTCTGACTGGTTAGCGATTCCAAGATCCATAAAGACTACATCTGTAAAACCTTCTGGGACTGTAAGTCTCCTTGGAGGTGCTACAGCTGGAATACATTACCCTGAGTCTGAATACTATCTAAAGAATATACGAATTTCGGGGAACAACCCTATGCTTAAAGATTTAGAAGCTGCTGGATACCACATGGAGCCTCTTCAGAGCGATAATGGAACCATGGTAGTTTCAGTCCCAGTATCTCTAGGCGGGATAAGAACAAGACATCAGGTGTCTATGTGGGAACAACTTGAGAATGCTGCTACTCTGCAAGGGATTTGGGCTGATAATCAAGTGAGTGCGACTATTTCGTTTGACCCAAAAACTGAAGGACA
The DNA here is from genome assembly GCA_027348755.1 of archaeon. Lineage (GTDB taxonomy): Archaea > Nanobdellota > Nanobdellia > Pacearchaeales > GW2011-AR1 > DAIEOU01. Next base: position 11,696 of record DAIEOU010000003.1, on the reverse strand, counting down.
TCAAATAGATAGAGCATTGGATCACTTCCAGTACAAACTAAAAGGCATAAGCTTCCTCCCCCTAGTAGAAGAAGGTGCATATCCTCAAATGCCTGAGCAAGCTATTACAAAGAAACAGTATGAACATTACATGTCTAGACTTAAGCCTCTTAAGTTTTCTCATCTAAATGGAACAAATGAAGATGTGGAAAAATTCTGTGATGGCGACAAATGTACTCTTCCCGGAAGCAAGACTTGGAAGGCTTGATTCAGAAACCATTTTAAACATCGCTGATATTAACATCTGATGGCATTGTTTTTGTATAACACTTTGAGTAGGAAGAAGGAAGAGATCAAGCCTATTCGGAAAGGAGAGGTACGAATGTATGTATGTGGGCCAACTGTGAATGATGTTCCGCATCTTGGACACGCGAGAAGTCAGATAACTTTTGATACTCTGCGAAGATACCTTAAGTTTTCTGGATATAACGTTAAATTTGCGTCTAACATCACCGATATAGAAGACAAGATAATAAACAAGGCACATGAGCTTGGAATTCCAATAGATAAGCTTACCAAAATGAATGAGGCTGCACATGTCTCAGATTACAGCAGACTTAACGTTCTAGCTCCTGATGAGAGACCGCATGCCACCGAATACATAGATGAAATGATAGAACTTATACAGGCACTTGATAAAAAAGGATATGCTTATGTAATTGCAGATGATGGAGTTTACTATGACATATCAAAGTTCAAGGATTATGGAAAGCTTTCCCATCAGAAAACAGAGAACCTGAAGAAAGGCGCGCGCGTGAAGGTAAAAAGCGCAAAGAAAAACGAGGAAGACTTTGTTTTGTGGAAATTCAGCAAACCAAATGAACCTGCATGGGAAAGTCCGTGGGGCTCTGGGCGCCCAGGATGGCATATAGAATGTAGCGCCATGTCGCATGCAATTCTTGGACTTCCATTTGACATACATGGGGGCGGTCAGGATTTAATATTCCCGCATCATGAGGATGAAATAGCCCAGACTGAAGCAGGATACGGAAGCGAGTTTGCAAGATATTGGGTGCACAATGGGATGGTAAACGTTGACAAAGTGAAAATGAGCAAAAGTCTTGGAAACTTCAGGACAATAAGGGATCTTCTTGCAACATATGAACCTGCAGTGCTTAGATACTTTGTTTTATCAGGCCATTACAGACAACCTGTGGACTTCAGCGCCTCAAGCCTGAATGCCGCAAAGAGCAGTTATGAGAGGCTTAAGAGGGCTGTGCTTGAGATAGAGGATGACGGAAAAAGAAATGAGGAGGTGCTTGAAAAATTCAAGAGGGCAATGGATGAAGATTTGAACACGCCAAAGGCTCTTGCAGTACTTTGGGGCCTAGTAAGGGACAATAAGGCAGTTGGAAAGGTTTCAACAATAAAAGAAATAGAGAAAGTATTCGCCCTCTCATTGTTTGATGGTGATAAGATCGAGCTTCCTGCTGAGGCGGAGAAGCTTGTTAAAAAGAGAGACGAAGCAAGAGCTGCAAAGGATTGGACAGAATCTGACAGGCTCAGAAATGAGCTTATGACTTTAGGATATATAGTTGAAGACAGCAAAGAAGGCACTAGAATAAGAAAAGCGTGACAAGACAGAATTTATATAGTTTGTAAGTATTCTATTGACATGCGAGGCTATGGATTTGACTCTATTTCAGTCGTTTCTATAGTCAGTGCTGTCAACTAAACGTTCCCTAAGAGCGTTTTGGTTGGCATTGTTCTTAGCTATTCAAAATACTCTGGGGATTAAATTGTAAGGAGGAAAAATGGAAATACAACCTACAAAGCCCGAAGGTAAAGCATATGGCCTTGGAAATTCTACAGCTGCAGTTCCAACTGTGAATAATGAAGAGAGTACCTTGTACACTCCGCTCTATCTTACACTTGCGAACTCGGATTGGGAACAAGGAAGGAACTCTTCGACAGGAATAGACTTACTCTGCACTGGATAGAAAGGGAAAGTGTTTTAAATTTGATTTTTCTTTTTTATTTATGGACTGTATATTCTGTAAGATAGTGGAAGGAAATATTCCAGCTGTTAAAATATGGGAAGATTCTGAGCATATGGCTTTCTTGGACATAAATCCTAACGTAGAAGGAATGACTCTAGTGATTCCAAAGAAACACTTTGATTCGTATACTTTTGACATGCCTCTTAAGGATCAATTCTCTCTTCTTGAGGCTACAAACAAAGTTGCTAAAATGCTTGAGAAAGGCCTAGATGTACAAAGAGTTGCAATGGTTATGGAAGGTCTTGGAGTCAACCACGCACACATAAAACTCTACCCTGTGCATGGAATTGATGAAAAATTTAAGGAGATGTGGGCGAAAGACAGAGTTTTCTTCGAGAAATATCAAGGATATATATCTACACAATTAGGGCATCAGAAAACTACTGATGAACTTCAGAATGTTGCAGATAAGATAAAAAGGAACGCAGGTGTCTCCTCTAAAAGATAATTAAAGATGAAAAGGCAATACTTATATATCACATTGGCTGCTGCTTTAGTAATATTCGGAGTATACTGGTATATGCACAATCAACAACCTAAAGTTATGCTTGAGACAAGCATGGGTAATATTGAACTTCAGCTTGATCCTAGAGCAACAATTACAACAAACAATTTTCTAAACTTAACAAAGAGCGGTTTCTACAATGGAGTAATATTCCATAGAGTCATAGAAGGATTCATGATTCAGGCAGGCGACCCTACTGGGACTGGCTCAGGAGGCTCAGGAAAAGAAATTCCAGATGAATTCGTTCCTGACTTGAGCAACGTTCGTGGAGCAATAGCAATGGCAAACCGTGGTCCAAACACTGGAAGCAGCCAATTTTTCATAAATCTTGTTGATAATACATACCTTGATGGAAATTATCCAGTGTTTGGTCGGGTCATTTCAGGAATGGATGTAGTTGATAAGATAGGTGCTGTTCAAACAGGAGCTGGAGACAGACCATTACAGAACGTTACTATAATCAAGGCTTATGTTGAGTAGTTATATTTCTTCAAGTCTTTTTACCATATCAGGGTTTGAAAGAATATAGAAAGCTTTGAACCTAAGATGTAAGTCTTCTCTTTCCATGTCATCCATAAGAGCTTCCTCAGATACTTGCCCGTTTGTTTCTGGATGAGTCCCAAGAAGCCATTTTTCTGTCTCAAACCATTTCCTTTCTAGAGTATTATATGCTCGCAAATCTGATGGAGCATAAGTCCTATTGAGTGTTTCAAGAAATTCTCTAGGCATTCCATAAACAATTTCTAGAAGCCTCTTATCTTTATCAAAGAGTATCATTGACTCATGCTCAGGTCTTAATCTCGGAAACTGCTCGGCCAAGTTTATTAAATAGGCCATATTTAGATAAGAAATAAGCTATATATAAATGTTACTACTTAGTAGTTAAATTATATCTCGCAGGCCTTTAAAGAAGACTCAAGCTTTTCTGTGTCAAAGTCTTTGCCTATGAAAACGAGAGCAGTCTGCTTTTCCTCTCCATCTGTCCAGGATTCAAGAAGAAACTGTTTTCTTGCTCCTACAAACTGTAGGACATATTTCATTTCTGGCTGCTCAACTCCAGGGCCGAAATTAATGAATCCTTTCGCACGAACAATACCTTCTGGAAGATTATCTATAAGTTCCTGAAACTTCTTTGGATCTATTTTCTTGCTCGATTTGAAAAACACAGTCTCTACATGTTCATGTGCATGATGATGTTCTTCGTGTTCATGTTCTTCATGTTCATGTTCTTCATGTTCTTCATGTTCGTCCTCGTTTTCATGTTCATGTTCATGCTCCTCTATTTCAAGATCTTTTATGTTGTCATGATCATATTTTGACGTGTCTATTATTAAATCTAAATCAACTGCCCTTGCATCCTTTAATATTGTAGATTCTGGAACTAGCTGTTTTATCAGAGCCTCTATGGCTTCTACTTTCTCTTTTGGAACAAGATCTACTTTTGAAAGAATCATTATGTCAGAGAATTTAATCTGGGAAGCAGTTATATTGTAATTTTCAGAGTTCTTTTCAAAGTTAAGAGAGTCTATAACACATAGAATTGAATCAAGTCTTATTCTCTTCTCTAAATCCTGCATCATAAATGTCTGAGCTATAGGGGCAGGGTCTGATAAACCCGAAGCTTCAACTATTATGTAATCAATGTCTGGAGAAGCTTTTATAAGAGAGTCTACAGCATTTACAAGATCTGAACGTACAACGCAGCACATACATCCATTGCTCAACTCAACTATGTCTTCTCCGGATGTCTTTATTATCTGACTTTCAAGTTTCACGTCGCCAAACTCATTCACTATGAGGCCGAACTTCATTCCTTTATGCTCGGATATAATTCTATTTATGAGAGTGCTCTTTCCCGCTCCGAGGAATCCAGTTATAAGGGTTATTGGTATTTTTTTCATTATAATATTGACGTTAGTATGGCTATAAGAATTATTCCTAAGGCTGTGAGAGCAATAATTTTCTTTGATGGGTGCTCTCTAGTTTCTGGAAGTAAAGTTGAAGCTCCTATGTATATGAACTCTCCAACAAAGAATGCAAGTATGTATGCAAGCCAGCTCTCTGGAATTCCAATCATAGAGATTATTATAAGCCCGAGGACTGGAGCAAGAGCGTCTGCGATAAGGAAACATGCTGCCTTTCTTACAGGCTGCCTATTTCTCAACATAACAACTACTGTGTTTATTCCATCAGTCATATCATGGAATATTACTGCTAATGCAACAATAATTCCTGCAGAAACACTAAGCTGAAATGCTGCAGCTATTGCCGCTCCGTCTAGAAAGCTGTGTATTATCATTCCTGAAGCACCTATGGGGCCTAAAACATGCGCATGTCCGGAGTGCTCAAGATTATGACTTGCGAAGAACTTTTCTATTAATGAAAATAAGAATATCGAGCCTACTATTGTAAGCATTATGCCTCTTAGAGGTATTCCTAAATCAGAGGATATCGATATACTCTCAGGAAGTATATCAAGGAATGCAACAGCTATAACGCTTCCAGCTGCAAAGGCGAAGAAATATGGCAAAGACTTTCTGAACTTAAGTGTTATATAACCGCCTAGTAAAGTTGAAAGGAATGTAAAGAACGCAAGCATGTAGACTAATGAGTTCATTAAAGCTTTAGAAAAATAAGGTATTTAAATTTACTTATTTGGTAATATATTAGCTAATAATATACCAGAAAAGTTTATATAGAAAACTTGTTTCTGTGCTGTATGGGTAAAGTAATGATGAAGGTTAAGGGATATGAATGCGAGAGATGTGAACACCAATGGGTTCCAAGATGCAAGGACGCGTCGCCTAGAGTATGTCCTGGATGTAAAAGCCCTTACTGGGACAGGCCGAAACATTCTAAATAACTAGTTTTCTTTATATAAAGTGAAAAAGAGAGTTGTTGTAAACGATAAGATGCAGAAAGGTTATGTATATTATATTACAGAGCCTGAGGGTAGAAATTTTGATCCTGAATTTAAGCCTGAACTAAGTCCTAAGGAGATGCTTGCTTTAGGCGTCTTCGGGGGAAAATACATGACAGACTGTAAGAATGAGTTTCCAAAATCATGGTTTTCAAAGGCAAAGTTGTGTCCTGAAATGCATGATCCCAAAATCAATCTGTTCGGAGTAAACGCAAGCCAGCCTCTCTCTGTATGGAGAAAGAAAGGATGGATAAACAAACAAGATCCCAGGGGCTGGTTCCAGTGGTATTGCAGGTATTACCTAGGTAGAAGGAGCAGCGATGATTTTAGACAGATAAAGCGCTGGAAAGCCATAAAGAGGCATATTGTGGCTGTGAAAAAGAACTGCAAGAAAGGAGATTTTGAATGCAGACCAAGACAAAGACAGGCAATACTTCATTGGGCATACGATAGCAGAAAGATATAGTTTTAATATCCTTATCTGCACGTATTTTAAAGCCCAGATGGCACAATGGTACTGCGCGGGTCTCGAAAACCCGTTTCCTCACGGATATCCAGGTTCGATTCCTGGTCTGGGCGTTTATATCTGAAATTTTAAAAATCTAATTCTTAACGAAATCTGAAATAATTGAGAACTGTTCAGGTTGTACAAGCTCGCTGTAAAATTCACCTAAACCATTATACCATTTTCCAGAGAAATAATGGTTTGTTTTTGGAAATAGGCTAACTTTTGTTCCAAGTTTTTCCCAGTTATTCATTCTTGATTCAAGTACTTGCATAGATACAGGTAGTCTAAATTCATTTCCTCTAGGCATAAGAGCAATTGAAGGTTTTTTAATTGGTTTTGTACACGCAGGTGCATTGTAAACACTCTTCAAATATTCAAGTGAGTCGCCATCATTAAATCTTTGTTCACCTATTCTAAAATTCTTCAAATGAAAGGGATTTATACCTGAGTTTATGCAATGTTTGAAATATTTGTCCAAAACATAGGGTATATTCTCGCTCATTCTCATCAGAGGAGATATAAAAATCGCCTTGTCTACTGCTTCTTCTTCTTCCCCAAGAACCTGAGCTAGAACATATGCTCCTGTACTCATTCCTATTCCAATTATATTATCTCCTAATTTTTGCTTAGCATGCTGTATAAATTCTCTTGCATCAGAAACATATTTGTCTATAGTATAATGCCCATTAGAACCCCCACTATTTCTTGGACTAAATGTAATAACGTGATTATTTTCTGCAAGTTTGTTTGTCAATGCATCTTCCACCCTAGCAGAACCGCCTAGTCCATGCAGAAAAATCATTCCTTGTCTAGAAGAGTCAGAGAATAAATCTTTAGTTTCTATTGTAGTACCATCAGTAATTCTGATATTCCCGTACTCAGTGTGGGTTTTCATTATAAAGTGTGCCATTAATAGGTATATAAACTTGCCTATATATACAACTGGATAGTAGTAAATTAAATACTATGTGAAGAGTGTTAAATTTAGGATCTGAAAACATTATAGCAAAAAGTCTGAGAAATTGGTTAAGAATGTTTTGTCTTATCCCACATCACATCAAAATAGCTCTTATAGGCCTTAGCTGCTGCCGCATTTTCTATCAATATTGCTTCTGGTTCTTCGCTCCATATTACTATTGCAATTTTATCCCCATAAATGTTTGTCACTGCAGGACTCTCTGCAAGATTTGGAAGATACCTATGATCTGAGAACTTGCTGCTTGTAAATATCTCATTTCTTCCTTTACGTATTATCAAATGCGTCTTTATTCCTTTTTCCTTTTTTAATAAGTCAAATCTATGTGCAAAATCAGGCATTCTTTCAGAAAATTGTCCTTCAGAACCAAAAACATAGTTATCTTTTCCGGTTCTAATCATGTCAAGGAATACAGAGCGAACACCTTTCAGCCCCTTGAATAATCTAACATTACCTTCAAATCTTTTCCTATTAGTATTTCTGTGCTTTTCCTCGAGCTCTGGTAGTATAGCATTTAAGTCCTCTTCCTGCTCTTTCAGATATTCGACTAATCTTCTAGGGGTTGTTGCACGGAACCATTTCACTTTTCCAACAAGAACATAACTGAGAAGACCTTTCTCAAGAAGCATCTGTATTGCATTATATGCGCTTGATCTATCCATTTTAGCAAGCTTTGCAATCTTTCCAGCCTTTAGAGAGCCGTTAGTGTTGAGGGTTAAATACACCTTAATCTCATTAGGTACAAGTCCTATTTTCTCAAGAGTTTTTTCTACACTTGCCATTTGCTACTTTAGTAATGCGCATTGCTATTTAAGCCTTATTTTGCTGTAGATTTTTATTCTACAGTACAGCCCTAAAGCATATATTCCCTTAACTTTCGGATATTTTCTGCCTGCAAGTCCGATTTTATTCTTTCCTTTATCGCTTCAATCTTTTCAAGTCCTCTTGTTTGCTCTCTTTGGTTATTTAGGTCGACTTCTACACGAGTTATACTGCAAGGCGAATTAGTGTATAAATCTACATGTGCCACTGAACCTTTTATATTAAATTCTTTTATTCCATGAATCCTAAAGTATGGGTCTAGGATATACAAGTTATTTTCTCGATAGTAGAAGTCTTTTCTACAAGTTGCGCCCCAAGTTCCCTTATTTATTACCCCTATTGTGAATCCTACTACCGAAGAATATCTTTCTGGAATGACGAAAGAAGCTGAATCTTCTCTAAAGGCAATAAAGTTCGCTCTCTCAGAATATGCCGTGCCATTTCTTAATTCACCAGTGAAAACTTTAGGGCTATAACCTGATCTGAAATAAGTTTCACCATCAGATCTGAAAAATTTACTTCTCCCTATGAAAGCCCAAAGTAAATCTTTTAGGCCTGTTATTGACTCTATCTTTGCTTGTTCTTCTTTGCTATACCAAAGGTCTTCTATCTCTTGCCTGCTTAAAGATATGTCTCTCATTCTCTCCCTCCGCTTGTGTCCCTTTCGGGCTGCTTCATTGCGTCGTGCTCAATATCTCTCATCCTCGACTTGACTTTCTTGACTTGAGTGAAATCTCCATTTTCTATTAGATTGTTCACTTTATCCCTAAGTATCTGCATTGCAGATTCCGTATGGCCTGCCTTTAGATATAACTCAATTTTCTCATCTTGATTATTCGTGTGCTCTGCAAGCTTATCATATCTGTCCGTGCCTTTCCATAAATTCTCGATGGATATGTGCAACTCATTCAGCTCTCTTGATTCACTTTCACTGTAAGTCCATCCGCCTCCTTCGTCCTTCGCACCATAGTGGATCATACTAATTTCCCTAGAATATATTCTCTCTAGCCTCTCTCTGGCAGCATTGCTTATCTGAGGACTTATGTTCCTTCTAATCACTCGCTTGAGGAATCCACTTTCGCTTGTCGCAAAAAGCTCATCAAGACTCTTTGCCTTTTTCCTATTGGGTCTGTCTTTCAAAGAATAGGCAACTATTCGATTCTTCTTTCTCCAAGCTTCCACTAATGCGTTATTTGATTGATGCTCTCTTGCCAATGAAATTGCCTCATCTATTCTCCCTAGCTGTATAAGCGAAAACGCAGACATCTCATAATTTCCAGTCTCAGCAAAAAGTTCTGCTGCCTTCGAATAATCTCCAGAAAGTCTGAGTGTCTCAGCAGCGTCTGCTTTTCTTCCCATCTTAAGTAATACTCTAATTTTGTCTTTGGTAGATTCATATGACTTATATGCCCTTTCCAGTCTATTTTCTTCCTCAAACGATCTCGCAATATCTCGCTTAGCTGTGCTTTCGCTATATCCTCTGAACCTAGCTAGTTGGGAAATCATTCTCTCTCGATAATTGAAACCTGCAAACTCTGACATGGACTGCTTCGCATTATCAAGATGCCTTTTATCAAGCTCACTTAGTATCTCTCCAGATAAATCCTCTGACTCAAAGATAGATGCCTTCTCGAATTTGGACGCTGCAAAGCATGCGTACGCTATCGCGCTTTTTGTCTCAACTGAACAAACATTCCGTATCTTGTCATAAATCAAGCAGTCAAAATCATCTAAATTATTAGTATAATACTCTCTTGCTACTTGGTCAATATACTGTCTTGCTTCTGGAGACATACTTCGTTTCAGCGCAGTATAAAGATAAGTTCCTATTTCTCTACCTTCTAGACACTCAAGGTCACTCTTTATCTTGCTTAAATTTGTTCTTTCGCTCATCTTAACTCCCATCCCTACCTCCGGCCGTGGTCTATTATGTTTAGTATCAAGTCTGCTCTCTCTGATACTGGCATTGGAGGTATTGTAGGTATTTTGTACCCTTGTGCAAGATAGACTTCTTTCAGCTTGTATTCTAACTCTATGGCGTCATCCTTGTTTTCATGCCTTATTCCATTGTTCTCTACTTTCCCTATGTTCTGAATGATGAAGACTCCTTCGTATATTGGGCTGGCTCTTTTTATTTCCCTGTAGAGAGGAGTCTCAGGTTTAGTGTAAGCAAGTCCATCAGGTATTCCTCTGTCTATGAATATTCTTTCTATGCTTTGAGGTATTGTGGATTCTCTCTGAATTTGTAAGTTGAGAACTTTTCTCTGGAAGTCTGGCATTTCCCAAGGTCTTTCTATTCCCTTTTTCCTTTCTAGTTTTATCACATCTTCTGCTGCTTCTCTTATTATATACTCGCCTCTTTGCTCTAGTTCAAGTAGAGTGCTACTCTTCCCGCTTCCGGGGCCTCCGGTCAGTATGTATTTCTTTGTCATGTTACAAATATTCAGAAACACCTGCTTATAGATTGATGTTGTAGAAATATCTTCAACAGATATTGATATAGCCTTTTTTCGCAGAGATATTACAATGGAGGACCAAAAAGCATGGGAGGACACAAAACCTTAGACGGCATCAGACTAGGAGACATCTTAAGAGTAGCGCTAGAAGCTGGAATAGGATATAGAACTGGGAAAAAACATCCTTACCAGCTAGAGAGACCTGGAATGAGACCTTGCCCAATAGCAACCTCTACGCACGCATACAGAATGGTGACACCTTGGATGGCAGAAGCGACAGGCAGAGGAAGGCAGGAAATCTATGAGAGCCTACGCTGCGGATCCTGGTAAAAGATGGAAAACTACGAGATAAAAGAGAAAATAGCTGAAATCAGACAGAGATATGCAAAACTGAAGGCCATCTGCGGACTACGCACTATAAGCCCTGAAACAATAGCTGAATACGCTAAGGCGATAAAACAGCTAGAATCTCAGCTGAACTAAGAAATGAAAAGGCATGGAAAAAACATAGAGACAAATATTAGAAAAGAAGGTCCTCCCAGAAAAATTCAAAAGATGAAAGGAGGTGAGACTAAGTGGAACAAAAAACAAGAAGAGTTGCAATAGTTACATACAATAGAGTTGGAGAAGGCCAATTTCCTAACGGAGTTGTTAAAGGAGATAATCTGGAAGTGTACTTTGCTCAGAATGGGCACCTTGCAAAATGGACCTGGAGTTCTGAAGGAACATTAGAAGAGCAAACAAGTGCCAGAAAATACACTGCTGCATCAGTAGTTCGTTCAATTGATCTGAGTAAAATGGACGAAGTTTACCTTTACGTAGGAAACAATGGTGGAGAGGAAGCTATAAGGCAAAGCGCAGACTTAACAAGTGAAAAAATAAACTATGTTATGTGCGGCTGCAACCAACAGTATAAAAGGGATTTGATAAGAAGGGTAGGAAACCAAGATGCAAAAGTAATATGGTGTGAATGCGGCGGAAGGGAAACCCTGGAAAACATAGCAACCCAACTTCTAAAAGATAAGAAAACAAACTAATTTATTACGGGCCGAAAGGCCCTTTTTTATTTTATACTGAGAGACTATATACATTTGTCTAAGCAAGAAATTGATTAAAGAGAGTATTTTTAACTGAATCGAGTTTACTTATTGTATGAAACTGTTGTTAACATCTAATGGGCTGAGCAATAAAAAACTTGGACGCGCTTTTGTGGGACTTCTTCAAAAAGATGTCAAAAAGAGCAGAGTGCTGGTAATTCATACCGCTCAAAAGCCAGAACACATGACCTTTGTTGATAATGTTGGCAAAGAAATATCTGAAAATGGAATACTTTTGCCAAACATTTCATATCTTAATATAGCTAAAGGGACGTATAAGTATGATATTTTTGACTATGATGCAGTCTATATTTGTGGAGGAAATACCTTTTTTATTCTGGATAAAATGCGAAAGAATAAACTATTGGGTGCT
>DAIEOU010000039.1 GCA_027348755.1 archaeon | reverse complement strand
CCTTAAGCTGCTCAAGTCCTTTTTTTCCTGACGCGTCTATTGCTCTTAGTATTATTGACTTTTTGGCCATTCCTATAGTTGCAGTTCCACGCATCTTCTTCTTTATTTCATGAAACTGGGAGCTAGGAAGTTTCTTTGTTGAGGCTACAAGAACTGTCTTTGCATCAGCCATCTCTTTTGCAAGCTTCTTTACCTGATCAAGCTTGTACTGAGGCACCTTGTGTTCGTGCTTTACACTCTTTGAAACTTTTGCTTCAGCCATTACTTCATCTCCACTTTGAGCGGCTTGCTCATTGTAAGTTTTATCATCACATTTCTAACGTTTTCCTTCTTTGTTGGAAGAACAGCAACAATTGCGTTATAAGCAGCCTGTATGTTCTCAGTTATATCTGAGTCAGACATCGATTCTTTAGCAACACTTATCTTTATGCTTGGCTCTTTTGCACGAACCTTTAATGCTTTGGATATTTTTGCAAGCTCTGCCTTTATTGCTGTATCATTTTCCTGCATTACAAGTCCAAGCTGTGGAGAAGGCATTTTTCCTGCAGGTCCAAGAACTTTACCGAATACTGTAGCAACAGACGGCATTAGCGGCGCGCTTGCCATGAAAAAGTCGAAGCTCTTTACAAGGTGCTTTAGCTCTGCTTTATCTTTGTACTTTGCAAAGTCAGGCGGGCTTATTGTTGTTACCAAGTCGCTCTTTTTTGTAAAGAATCCACATACTTTCTTTTCCTTTATAGCATGAGGCATTGAAACAACTGTGTTTATACTATCCTTTCTCAAGTCAATTCCCTTCAGATTTACAATTAAATCTATTGTTTGGTTAAATTTGCGCTTCTCATTCTTTCTAAGTTCTTGTATTGCTTGTTGTAATTCCATGTTTATCTCCTACCTATGCCTGAAATACGCAGAAAAAGCGCAATCAGGATGTAGTGCGATTATTCTAGTCCTTCTGGATAGTATTTAAACCTTTTTGCCTCTCAGAATAATCCGCCGAATAGCTTCATTATGTCTGATATTATGAAACCTACGGCGCCTAATGCAAGAATTCCTACTGCAGAAACTGCTGCTATGGACTTGAACTCTTCCATGCTTGGTTTCTTAAGAAGCAACCACACCCGCTTAGACTGTAAGAAGAATGAACCTAGCCTTGTCTTAAGTGTTGGTTTGAAACTTGATGATTGTTGCATATATTATGTATGAAATGAGGCGTTTTAAAACTATCTCAATATCTATCTGTTTATAGTAAAATACTCTGAACCGGAAGGTCTTATTGTATACTGCTCATATCTGTCTTTTTTAGGATCAATCTCAATATCTTTATATGAAATTCCTTGGGAGTTTAAAGTGGTGTCTATAACAAGGCCTCCTTTTTCAGAAGTAAATTGTTTTATGGAAGTCAATCCCAAAACCGGAATATACCACCCATTGCCTATAGGTACCACACTATCGACCGGCCCATTTGCAAATATGTTCTCTTCCTGATGCCGAGCCTTCAATGCATCCATAAAATACGAAGTGGCATCCTTAATTAGCAAGACATTTGCTTCTCTTTGTGTGTCAAAAAGAACTTCAAATCTGTTTTCATATGAGTGGTTTTCAAACCAGAACAATGGAGTCCTTTCAAACAGCGGCGTCCTCCTAAATGAAGTAGTGGGATCATTTATGTCTCCAGCGTATCTTGTTTTATGATACCCTCCGTAAAAATGGCTGTAAAATCTATCAAGAATCTTTCTTACAACGATTAGCTTTTCAGTGTATGGGGTAGTTGGAAGCCCTAGCTCTGATGGATTGAGAAATTCATATACTTCTTCAGGTAGCCACTTGGAAGCAAGGGCCCCATTCATCATAGTTCTAACAACTGCTTCAGTGCACGCATCTTCAAGATTAATTCTGTCGAAACTGCCCATTGATGGACTTTTGCGTCTAGCAAGACCGTCAGGAAGTCCATCAGAAGTTATGCCATCAACATAATGCGCTATGCCTCCTAGGCGTTTTCTAGCTTCTGATAAATCTAAAGGTTCTTTTTCATAAATAAGAATCTTGTTTCTTTTCTGTCGATGCACCTGTATATATTGTTCTTCATCCATGCTTGTTCCAGAAACAGTCTGGTGGCCGAACACCTCACTATTATGCACAAGGTTTGTGTTTGCTTTTAAATCTACTGAATTTTTAAGAAGTGTCTTTATGCTTCTGCGCCTTCAAGAAAATCAATACCTAGTTCTTTCTCTAGTTCTGATTTTTCCTTTATAGTTAGTTGTGTGCTTGCTCCTAGAATCTGTGCGCTCTGAACTCCAGTCGCTATAAGAAGAACTTTTATTGATTTTTCCATATCTGCTGAAATCTGAGCTCCAGATATTATTTTCGCATCAGGAGAAACTTTTTGATTTATAACTTCCATTACCTTATTGTACTCAGCGAGTGAAAGATCTTGCCCACCTATAACGTTTACTAGCGCTCCTGACGCATTTGTTATGTCTACATCAAGCAAAGGATTGTTTATTGCTTTTTCAACTGCTTCTTTAGCCCTATCTTTTGAATCTGATTCTCCTATTCCTATAAGTGAAACACCTCCGTTAGACATAACTGCTTTAACATCAGCAAAGTCTAGATTAACAAGACCTGCACGAGTGACAAGCTCAGTAATTCCTTTTACTGCGTTGGTAAGAATTTCATCCGCAACCTTGAATGCAGTATGCATCGGCAACTCAGGAGCAATTTCAAGAAGTTTGTCGTTAGGTATTACAATGAGTGTGTCGCATACAGCAACCATTCTGTCTAATCCATATTGAGCATTTTCTATTCTCTTCTGTCCTTCAACTGTGAAAGGAAGAGTGACAACACCTATAGTTAGTGCACCCGAGCGTTTAGCAATATCTGCAACAACTGGAGCTGATCCAGTTCCTGTTCCTCCTCCTAGACCGCATGTTATGAATATCATGTCTGTTTCAGAAAGCTTCTTCTTTATCTCTTGCTCTGACTCTCTGGCAGCCTGCTCTCCTATCTTAGGATTGCTTCCTGCGCCTAGACCATGTGTAAGTTCTTTTCCTATAAGTATCTTTGAATCAGCGTTAGAATAAAGAAGATCTTGTGCATCAGTATTTACAGCAACTATTTCGCATCCTTTTATTCCAGTCTCTTTCATTCTCGATATAGAATTTCCTCCGGCGCCTCCGCATCCAACTACTTTTACACGCGAACCCTGCTTCTGAAGCATAAGCTCAAGCTCTCTGTCAATCTCATTGCTAGAATTATTTCTCTCTCCAAACACCTCTGCCATTCCCTCGTGAAGGGCAGCTGATTTATAAGTATTGTTGTTGCGCTGCAAGATACATATTGTTTTAAATCTCAGGACTATACTGGATTAATGCAAAATTCAACTATTTCTTTGCATGCTTTTGAGGGGATGATAAACGAATCAATTAAGAATTTAGCTTCTATGCTTAATCTTGAAGTTATATTAAATCAGTTTCATCATGAGGACTTCTCGAGAAAAGATCTGGGAGGGCGTGCTCTTTACACTGCTTCCAAAGTTATAACAACTGCAGGATTACCCAGTCAAACGTATCTTCTAGAAGTTGAAGAGAACAGATACAGGAATCATTCCCTTAGATTATATCGTGGGAGTTCGGATTGTATAAGACCTAAGCCGATATACACAGAAAACAACACTCCAGAACTTGAGATATTCGCAAGTTATCTTGGCACAAGAGTTCTTGCTTAAGATTTTTTGTCTTCACTCTTTTCTTCTTTTTTATCGCTCTTTACTTCTTCCTTGAAGTCTAGCTCTTTCCCAACAAGCTCCTTGAACTTAGGACTGAATGCTTTAGCATAGGCTTCAATTATTTTTGGACCCTTTACAGTTATTTTTTCTCCAATGTTAAAATCAGGAACGAATCTGAAAAGTGCCTCGAACAATGCGGATGCTTTTTCCTTTTCATCTGAGACTTTTCTTGTTATAACAAACTTGTATTCCACTTCCTTTCCTGCAAGAGGGTTGTTGAAATCAACTGTTACACGGCCGCCGGATACTGATAATATCTTAACAATAGTGTTGTCGAGAGCGAGTTGCATTCCAGGCCTCGGAGTGACACGGCGCTCCGTAAATGAGTTTGCTGGAACTATTCGAACCATCTCTCTTTTTCTTTCTCCGAACGCATCTTTGGGAGAAAGCTTGATAGTATATTCTTTGCCTGTTTCCTTTCCCTCAAGTGCAGAATCGAATCCTGGAACAATCATCTGCTGCCCCACGGCAACTATTACTGGCTTTGCCTCAGTGTTAGGACTAAGCTTTTTTATCTCCTCGGCTTTCGTGCTGTCAAACAGTTCTCCGTTAGCATATGCACTAAACTCCACTTGAACGAAATCGTTCTTTTTTACTGTATCCATTTCGTCTTGAAAATAACTCTGTTTAAAAAAGCTTCTTTTTGTTTAACGGAGCGTTATAATCTAACTAGATAGTAGTAACAAAGTAAAAAGATTTAAATATAACTTTTACGTACACTTTTTCATGAGAGATATAATAGTAGGAAAGGCTGAAAGTGGACTAAGACGGCTCCCTGTAAGCTATAATAATACACAAACAAGATTTGCCTATCCTCCAGTGTGCGGAAAACATAAAGAAGTATTTACTAAGCTCAACCAAGACAAAGAAGTCAGACCAGCAGAGGGTATTGAACTTGCTCTTTTAGCATACGCTGCATATACTAACAACCAACCAGAATGGCAGGATATTCGTAAGAACGCCTTCGTTGCAAGTTCCACACGTGTGCCTGCGCGGGACCTTTGGCTGCCTAGCGGATATGTTACTGTCGATGGTAAAGTCGAGGAAGGTTTGAGCGGAGTTCTTGTTGAGAGGGACGTCAAAGGAATTGGCTTATCAAGTAAAATGCAAGTTCCTGATTTGAAAGATTGGAAGCAGGTTAACGGGATATATGTGTCTCAGGATTCCAATTCGAAATTTGTTCCAATAAGTGCGTATTCAGACAAATTCGAGGAAGATGGTTTTGCTATAGCCACTTTGTCGCAGGAAGGCGCTGAGATA
>DAIEOU010000038.1 GCA_027348755.1 archaeon | reverse complement strand
TTTTCTGAACTGATATTCTTCTGCATTTTTACCTTCTTCTGGCTGCCCTATTATTCTCTCATCATTTTCTGAATCATATAGCATCTTTTTACATGAACCTTTACAAAAATCACATGATGGATATATTGAATCTCTTTTACAATTTTCACAATAATATACTGGGAACTCTGCAGATATTTTTCCTACCTCATAAGCCTCTTGTACGCTCCTAAGCCTCCCTCCTTCTTCACCTACAGGAAACAGAACATGTGGAGAACCGATAAGCTTTCTTAGCTTGGCTTTTTCAGGTCTTCCCATTCTAGCACCTATAAAAGTACCTGCCTTATCTTTAATCTTTACTGGTGAAAGAGAAGATATTATGTCAAGTGTTTTTTTACTTTCGGAACCCTTGATCTTCTTTACTAACTCTTCTATTTCCTCCTTGAATTTATTTATATCTTTAATACCCAATGTAAATAAAATTTTCTTAGTTTCAGTTTCATTAAGCATTACATTTTCTGTCGTTATTTGATGTTCACACCCTATAATTTCTAAAGCCCTCTTACCCTTGGAAAACCTTATCTTTTCAATCTGTGAATATGGGAGAGCAAGTCTTCCAGATCTTATTTCTGCATGCGCTATCCAGTCTATAAGATAAAAAAGAGACTCTGAGTTTATTTGAGACCAATAGAAGGTATATACTGGGTTGAGAGGTATGCCATACTTAAGAGATATTTCTATAGCATCCTCAAATTTAGGAATTAGCTCTGAATTGCCCCCTGCTTTTTTTAATTCTTCTAGCCAATGTTGTTCAACATAACCTGCAGGTTCAAGAATATGATTTCTGTTAAGAAAATCTCCATAAGGCACTAATAAATCTCCAAGATATATTATTTCCTTAACGTTAGGATAAAGCTTCTCTGCCTGTTCAAGAGTTTTAACATATACCACAGAATCATCATTTAATTTGACTATTGGTCCATCTATGCTGTCACATGAAGCTACAGTACAACCCTTGGTAGGCTTTTCTATTTTTAATTGTGTTCCGACCGCTATAAAACCATTAGTTATTCCCATTGTTGCTGGTGAAACTGCAAGAGTAGAGTATCCAGTGTTTCTTGCTCGGCCATATCTTAACCTAAACGCCCCTGATTCAGATGGATGACCAAAAACAGGCCTTCCTGCGACGAGATCTTGCATATAAGTCGCCCCAGCTCTTTCGCTACTCCCGCTTTTTTTACCTTCTTTTATCTTCTTTTGCAATTTTACAAAATCTTCAAGCCAGTTCCATCCACTTAAAGCAAAACCTTGTTGTTTTAGCTTGTTAACCCTCTTGAGTATCTTTGGAGCCTTCTGAGCCATTCCTTCACATAAAACCAAGCAGAAACCACTTCTCAACAAGTTAGTCTCAACTCTAGGAAGATCCTTGTAATTGTATACTTCCCTATCTTCACTTGGATCCCCAGTTACCTGGATAGGAAGATTTTTCATAAGATAATCTAATTCTTGTTCAGAAGGAAGGTATTGAAGGTTAGTTATACGCTCATGATACTCATAAGACTCATGAATCCCTCTTTTAACTTCGTCCTCTGTAGGATCATAAGGGAAGTATCCAAAAACTTCTCTTAGGTAATCGACAACAACCAGTGAAAAAGCTTCTTCAGTACCTCCTGCAGATCTTATAGGCCCTGAATAATATGGAGCAAGAAAATCCTTTCCGTCAGCAGTCTTTTTTACCTTAAGTTGTATGAATCCTTCTATTGGGGAAGAGACATATCCTAAAGTTTGATATCCTAATGCGACTCTTATTCCTGCTTCTACAGCTTCCAAATGGCTTTTGAATTTACAAAATTTTTCTTTTGCTACTTCTTCTGCGATAGTTAGTGCCACAGCTGGATCAAGAGAACCAAACTGCTTTTCTAATTCATGTATTCTTTCTACTATCTTTTTATCCACGGAAACTTGAGGGTAAAGAACTGAGACAAGTCCTACAACTCTTTCCGCAAGAGAATTTGCAAGCGGAACTTCTACGTCTGATGCCGGATCTATTCCTCTCTTTCTTGCTTCTCTAGCTGCCGCATAATTATATCCCACCTTATTTTCTATTTCCTTAAAATACGAATTAATATTCATTGTTTATCTCCTCCTCAACTCCAAAATCAAATACTTTCAACTCGCGAGTTTTTAGATTAAGTACTGGCACTTTAGCAGGGTCTGGTATATTACCCACTTTTTCTTCGAAAGCTGTCTGTGCCTGCCAACAGCTTCCAGTTATTATAAGAACCCCATTATAGTTTTCTATATCTAGTCTGTGAACTTCTCCAGTGCATAGTACATCCGGAACCTCTTCTATTACTAATGGGTCTTTATTTGCATTTGGTATATATGTAACAGTAGAATGTGTTGGTGCAAGGTGCCTTCTTTTAAGCATGTGTCTTACAGCCTTTGCAGGAGATCTATGAGCTTTCATTTCCCTCAGCTCTTGTATTTCATTTATGAAAGAGTGTATGCTCGCTCCATGATACATGAGGACTTTAAACTCTACCCCTTTATTGTAAAGTTTTACAAGAGTTGGATTTGTAACTAAGACGAGGTTTTCTATTTCGTAAAGCTCTGGAGCGTATCTTTTGTCTACCAATGGTTGAGGTTCTGCTACCCTTGAAGCATCGTGTTGCCCTGGACACATGAACATAGTGATGTGTTTAGGCATCCTTCTGAGGTAACTCGCTAAAAGAGCGTATTGTTCTTTCATACTCTTTAGCCTAAGGAAATTCTCTTGCCCTGGGAATATTCCTACCCCATCAACATTATCCCCTGTAAAGAATACATATTTTATTTTTTTTGCAGTCTCATCATCGCTATTTACCCAATCTAAGAATCTTTCGAAACTTTTTCCTAAATGCCTATCGCTTCCGGCATGTACATCTGAAAGGAAAGCTACACATACTTCGTCCTTAAACATTGTTCTATTAGGTATATGAGCATCTGGGAATATTATTTCGTGCACAAAAAGTAAATCTCTGTTTCCTGATGCCCTTACTCCTACTATATCATCTAACTGAAGTTCATTTGCAATAGGAGAAAGCTCTTTGTTGTCCATTTTTATAAGTCCAGATATTTCACCAGTAAGATCTTCAAACTTAATCATCATATTCTTGTTCTTGGTGATCCTTTTTTCTGTTACAATGCCTATAAAGCTTATAGCTTGCCTATCAGCAGAAATTTTGTTTATAGATATAAGATTCTTAAGTTGGGGTCTGTTTATCAATATTCTCTGCAGTTGTTGATATCTAGATCTAAAATTTCCTACAAAATCTGATATATCTAGTTTCTTGTCCGCCTTCGTGTCAGAATAATGTATACTATAACTAGTCTGGGGTTCTAAATCTACATGTTTATCGTTATCTAAAGTTAATGTCTTAGATATCTCTAGGCTTATTCCCAATTTAACAAAGACACTTTCTACACTCTTTTTATGTGTACTATCCAATTCTCCAGCAGCTCTTTGAATATATTCTATGTTTTTTGACAAACTAGCCTTAGTAAGTATCTTCTGCCCTGAAAACCTCTGCAAATTCTCAAGCAAAGTCTTTGTGGCTTCAGGATCGTCAAAGGAGTTTAACAAATCGAATAGCTCTTTTTCTAATAACAATCCTTTCTCTTTTATTTGCCTTAGTAATTCGGTGTTCATAAGTTAAGGGTTGCATTCAATATCTCTTCGGCTTTAGTTTTTATTTGTGGAGCGAGCATTAATTTTATTTCTCTTGTTCTCCCTTGCCTTCCTTTACTTATGACTCTTGCATTGATTATACCAAGCATATCGAACTCAGCAAGTATATCCGAAACTCTTCTTTGTGTAAGAACCTCGTTCTTTGTCCTTTCACATACTTCTTGATATATATTATACACATCTCCTGTAAATATGCTCTCAGAGTTCTTTTGCTTATCCAATTGCATAATTGACTTGAGTACAAGCTGAAATTGCTTTGGTTCACTCTCTATTATGTCGAGCATTTTGTCTTTCTCTATTTTTTGATTAGCCGTATCTATGTGTAAAAGAGTTATATGCTTACTATTTTCTCTTTCTGCTAATTCTCCTGCAACTCTTAACAAATCTAATGCTCTTCTTGCATCTCCATGTTCCCTAGCAGCAAAAGCAGCGCACTTTGCTATTACTCCTTCTTCTATTACTCCTTCTTTGAACGCTGTTTCGGCTCTTTCCTTTAATATATCTTGAAGTTGTAATGCATTATAAGGAGGAAAAACTATTTCTTCTTCGCCTAAAGAACTTCTAACTCTTGGGTCTAGATTATCCATAAATGTTAAGCTGTTGCTTATTCCAACAAGACATATTTGTGCATTCTTGAGTTCCGAATTTAATCTTGTAAGGGTATATATGAAATTATCAGATATCTTTTTTACAGCTTGGTCTATTTCATCAAGTACGATAAGTACTACCTGCTTCTTTTGATCTATTAATTCTATAAACCTTGCATAAACCTGATCAGTAGGTAAGCCTGTAGCTGGAACTGATCCCCCTAACTCATTTATTAGTTCTGCAAGAATTCTATATTCAGTATCTGAAACTTTCTTTAATTTACAATTTATAAATAGATAAGATAAATTGTTTGTTCCCATTTCTTGAACCTTTTGAGATATTTTATTGCAAACATGTTGAACTGAGATTGTTTTCCCAGTTCCTGTCTTTCCATAAACAAAAAGGTTACTTACTTTTTCTCCTCTCAATGTAGGAGCAAGTATAGAAGCAACAGATTCTATTTGAGTATCTCTATGAGGGATAGCTCCAGGTATATAATTAGATTGCAAAACAGTTTTATTTTTGAATAAACTTTGAGAGGCATATATCTCGAAAAGTTTGTCAAGTTTATCACCCATTTTTAATCACTTCTGATTAGAGCCCAAGTTAGTTATAAAGATATGTATTATTGAAGCTTCATTTCCAGTGTAATAAATCCAAAATGAATTTGTTTTTTTATTTTTTAATATAAAAAGAATAAATTACCTGACACCTATAGTTCTTATGGAAGCTAAATTACAAATCTATTCTTCTGTATTTTAAACGTACTTACTATAT
>DAIEOU010000037.1 GCA_027348755.1 archaeon | reverse complement strand
GGCTAAGTCCATGTAATTTCTTTTCTGAATGCCTCTTTTCAGCCATATTAAACTTTCTTTGCGAGCTTGAATAAAGACTCGTAGAATTCCTCCATGTTAATTCCATCTTTTGCAGATATTCCAACTACATCATACTCGGGGAATGCAGCTTGTATCTTCTTTGTGTCTGCTTTCTTCAAGTCTATCTTGTTTCCTACTATGAGCACAGGTATTTTTCTTGCAACTAAATTTCCTATTATAGTTATGTTAACTTGAGAGTATGGATTCTCAGAAGAGTCAAGAACCACTATGACTGCATCCATATCGTCAAGCCATTGTATAGAATCTATTATACCTTGAGTAGCTTCCTTTGCTCTCTTTTTAGCCTCATTCTTTTTCATACCATATTTAAGAAAATCTTCATAATCTATTTTTGTAGCTATACCTGGAGTATCAACCATCTTGAAAGTGAGCTTTTTTCCCTTATAGCTTATTTCTACTTTCTCCTTAAACTGTACATGTCTAGTCTCATGTGGAACTTTGCTTACCTGCCCAAGCTCTTCACCAGTCCAATCTTTACATATTCTGTTCGCCAAACTTGTCTTTCCAGCATTTGGCGGACCATAAAATCCAATCTTTATGTTTTCTCGTCTATTAAATAAGTTTCTTAACACCCTCTTTGAAAAATCCCTTAATACCTGTAACATATTGTTTAGAAAATTTTTCTTTTAATAAACCTTCCGTCTGCTGATTGTCTCTTCTCTATCTCTGCTTTGACTTTGCTTTCTTGTGAAGCTTTGAATATCGGTATACCGAATATTCCCAATACTTTCCCATTAAGCTTGTCAAATGCATATGCTATCTGTTCCTTTGTCCATCCTGTGCTAGAGAGTTTCTTTCGTATGTCTATGTCAGATATCTTTGATACTCTTGAATTATATATGAAAGTCATCATATTGAACAAATCGTCATTATTTTTGAAAAGATATGACTCATATTTCTTCTTATACCAAAATTGAAGTACGAATGCTATAACGCAAACAAGCAGAATTATTGAAGCTATGCCTAATGCAAGTGTTAATGTCTGCTTTGGAGCGGTGTTTTCCGCAGGGGCTATGCTTTCTGCAGGAGCTACCTTTGATATATCTGAAGGGTAAACATATATTCCAAGGCTGTCTATGCCTACATCAGAAGGTATGCCGAATGATATACTTTGAGAAGCTCCAGAAAGAGGTATAACTGTGGAACTTCCCATCTGCTTCTGCCCATACTCTTCTTTGAAAGATATAGCATCAAGAGGATAGTTTATAACAAGATTATCTCCTGAAGTTGCACTCTTAGGGTTAAGAGTTATATTTATTACAGATAATATGGGCTGTGAACCTGACTGTGAGCTTGAAGAAAGTGTGCTTATGTTTATCTTTGAGTCGTAATTATCATTAAGCCAACTTACAAGACTTCCTTCAAGTTTAGAGGTAGTCAGGTTTATTTGTCCAGACAAAGGAGAGAGATCTATATGCGAGTAAGCAAGAGTCAGAGGATATTCTCCAGATTTTGTTATAGCAATGTTTGAAGGCACGTCTAGAGCTTGTAATTCAGTTATTACACTTATGAATTCCGTGCTGTTAGATGCATATGCCATCTTTGCACTTATGTAATTTACAGAATCATTTATGTTTGTTATATTAAGTCTGTTCCTTATTATTGGTTGAATCCAATCAGGCATAGCACTTATGTTACTTTCTATATCCTTTATCCTGTTTTTATCAAGATTCAATAGTTCGTTTGCGCTAGCTTCAGGCTCCCCAACTATTATTTGTATTGCTCTGCTTCCTGTTTTTCCGTCTGAAGTTGAGACCTGCACGTTTGCAGTATATATACCTGCTTGGCTGAATGAATGTATAACACTTGTTCCGCTTTGAGCTTGAGTTCCATCGTTGAAATTCCAACTTGCAGAGGTTATATTGTTGCCAGCTGAGATTCCGAAATTTGTAGGTATTCCGATCAATGCAAACTTAGGACTTACATCGAACAATACTCCAAGGCTTACGTTTATAGGAACAGTCAATATAGTCTGATTGTCTAAGCTAAGCACAAAACTTCCAGGTTGGCTTCCGTAAGGTATAGAGAATCCTGCAGGAGCTATGTTAAGTACAATATTTTGTGCATTTACTTCTGAGCTTGTCTTATTAAGAGAATAAAGGCTTGTTTCTGTAACGGGTATTCCACTTGAAGTATATACCAAGCTAGGATTACTGAATGAAACTGTTTGGTCTGCTCCGTTTATAGATATAGGAAGTATGCAACTGTTGGTTACACAATCTCCATTGTAATTTTGTTGTATGTAATTTTGAGCATCAGTAGTGAAGTTCTCTCTGTAGTACACGACGTTAAAAAGATTGTCGCTAAGAGTATATGCTGGACTGTCATACATTAAAGGCTGGACATATATATCGAAGTCTTTCTGTATCGGCGTAGGATCAGGAGCCTTTGCCCCACAAGTTGGTGAAGTTTGTTCTGTCTTTATTAGATATGCTGATGTCTGTCTTTCTGAAGATATACATATGTAATAGTCTTGCTGACTAGCCCCTGCATAATTTACATTGCAAGATACATCCGCATATCCTTGCTGACTTACGTTATCCAATAAACATTCTCCCAAAGGAGTAGTAGAAAAGTCTGAAGGGTATATATCCATTTTAAGTTGATCGTTAGATATGTTCCCAGGAGAAATTACATGGGCTCCAAGCATGTAAGCAGGCGCTGCTCCAAGAGTTTGTTTTATGCAGTATGGAGTAGAACTTATATTTGCGAGAGTGTAACTTGATTCAGCAAGAGTACTGTCAAAGCACCCGCTAGACCTTACAGAGCATGTCTGATTGAGATATTTGTTATTTTGTATAGGTTTGCTTGAATTATCAAACATGTTTGCATATATCTGTGCAGAACATCCTGGAGAGCTGTCTCCAGTTATTTTAAGCGACATGCTTTGAATCTGTATATTGCTTCCAGTAAGTTTGAATCCTACAAGGTTTGGAGATCCAGAATATAATGGCTCTATAACTGCTTTGTCTCCTATGTTATATTGATTGTTGCATCCAACAGAACTACAATTGTAGTCATATCCTTCTCTAAGGTTATCTTTATTCAGCAAATCTCCTATAGTTATGCTTCCATTAAGGTTTGTGCTTAATATAGAGTCATATGAAACATTCTGCATGTTTAATGTAATAGATCCTGAGATGTAATCTCCTGATGAATATGTCTGCTTTATGTTATTTCCAGAAACGCTTATATCTGCACTCACAAAAGCTGCGAGAAAAAAAACTAAAAAAGCTGAAAATACAATCCCCTTTTTCATATATCTTTAGAGCTAAATCTGTTTAAAAACATGCCTAGTCTATCGTCGTCTAGGTTTTTTAGAGTAATGATAAAACAGATATATCATGATTATTAGGACAACTGCTCCAATCATCGTAACTCCATTTACAAAAGGAAGCTCTATTACTGGCTTTCCACATGGCAATGTTTGAGTAGAATTCTGGCAGCTAGGATCTGCTCCAGTAGCCGTTATGTACACTTGCTGATATCCGTTTGTACATGCTCCACTTGTAGTGCTGTATGTACAGCTAGATACTGCTCCAGTAAGATCAGCATTTTGTCTGTTTGTATAAAACTGACAGTTAGAGCTTCCATTCTGTGCTTGTATCCAACTGCAATTGCATGTTACAACAGTTCCATTTACTATTGTTCCACATCCATAGAAGTTCCATAGGGGGCTGTTCTGTACTCTCTGAGATGGATCTGCATTGCAAGATGATGCAGTAGTATAATCTGAGCAAGTTGCATTAGGGTTAGTGTCAAATACGCATCCGTTGCTAGTACACATCTGTCCTGCTGGGCAACAGTCATCTGCAGTCCCTGGTTGGCCATCAAGTCCAGCACATGTAGAAGGATTCGCGCCAGCTCCTATAGTGGGCATGCTTGCTATTATCTTACCATTTTGCACTTGATACCATGTTGCTCCATCTGAGCTACATTGTCTTTGGTTAAGAACTGTGAATGACTTTGTTGCTGAAGCTGAATATCCTGCATAACCTAAAGTAAGCTCTGCAATCTTTTGTCCAACAGATGCAAAAGCTTGGTTTCCACTTAGATATCCATATCCTATGACTGAAGGAACCCATGTAGTTCCATCTTCAAATGTCCAGTTGAATAGAGCATTTGCGTAAGGTTGGGCAGTGCTTGTGAATGTAGGAGATTGGCACCCAGTCTGCTGTCCATTGATAGCAGTAGGGCACTGTCCTGCAGCGCATACTATGTTTTATACACACTGCCCACTACTTGTTATATTAAGAACATAACTTCCCTGAGCATCGTATGGAGCAGTAAGGCTATTGCTTAGAACAACTCCTTGGTATGCTGGCTGTGATATAAATGGATATAGCCCATTTGCTCCAGCTCCAAGTACAAAAATTGAAACCTGATCTTTAGCTATACTTCCTTTTTCATCTGTTACAGTTAGAGTTATTGTTTTCTGTCCAGCTGTTTGATAGTAATGAGTTCCGCTTGTATTTCCACTCACAACGTAACCATCTCCAAGATCCCAATTATAATTTGTTATATTTGCATGTGCATCAGAACTTACCTGACTGAAGAATACAGGAGTGTTAACCATATACAAACTTCCAGTCACAGGCAATATTATGTTTACACTTGGTATATAATTAACTGCATACTGACTTACACTAAGAGTCCCAGAAGTTATTGTAGACCCTCCTTGAACACTTGCCTTGAAATATACATTTCCATATGAATCCATTGTGGTGTTATATGAAGCATATGTATCGTTAAGAGCATTTACTGTTGCACTTCCTGCAAGAACTCCTCCGGAATACCAGCTAAATGTTACTTGCTTTCCAGTTAGACTTCCTCCATTTGCAATCATTGCCACTCTATCATGAACATTTGCCTGAGTTATTACGTTTCCTGCAAGGTCAGTCCAGCTTCCGCTAAGCATTTGAGTGTTAAGAGGTATTTGACATGTACCTCCAGTGCATATAAGGCTCTGACACTGACTGTTTGAACTGCAACTCGCCCCTATTGCTCCAGAACAGCTTACGGTTGTGCTTGTTGGAAGACTGCATCCGGCAGGAGAATATGTGGTTGTGTTAGTCTGTTGCCCATTTACACATGTACTTAGACTTGCTGAATTTGGAGTACATGCGGTACAAACACCATTAAAGCAGCTAAGTCCAGATGAGCATACTTGATATATGCTACAGCTCCCTCCAGCAGCAACATTAGTCTGCTGGCATACTCCTCCAGATAATGAGTTACTACAACTAAGCCCTGAGTTGCACCATGAAAATATATTACATGAGCTTCCTAGTCCTCCATTAGTACTTGTGCACACCCCATTATTA
>DAIEOU010000036.1 GCA_027348755.1 archaeon | reverse complement strand
ACTTTATAATGGTTACATGATATAGGAAGATTTTTATTACCTCTTTTAAAACTGAGTATATGCATATTAAACTTCTGAAGGATATAGTTGCCTCTTCTGTTGGGCAAAGCGCGACAGGAATAGTTGATTTATTGTACGGCAAGAAGAATGTAAACGAGTTTTTAATAGCAAAAAAACTAAAGTTAACTATAAACCAGACAAGGAATATACTGTACAAGCTTTCTGATGAGGGTCTTGTCACTTTCATAAGAAAGAAAGATAACAAGAAAGGCGGATGGTATACTTATTTCTGGACTTTGAATCTTGAAAAGAGTTTGTCGAAATTTAAGGATAAAGTGTCTAAAGATATAGAACATCTTGAGCAGCAGATATCTCTAAAAAAGTCAGCACGTTTTTTCATATGTTCGAGCTGTCATGCTGAAATGAATGAGGAACAGGCGCTCCTTCATGATTATACTTGTCCAGAGTGTGGTGAACTTCTGCAACTTAAGGATACTAGTGCTGAAATAGATCAACTTAAACAACAAATATCTAAGTTGGAAGAATCTCTTTCAGGGGTAAATAAAGAACTAGACATAGTTATGGCTGTTGAAGCTAAGAAAAGAGATAGAAAGATGAAGAATGAGAAAAAGAAAATTCTTGCCGAGCGTGCCGAAAGAAAAAGACAGAGACTTAAGGAGCAGAAAAAACTTGTTTCTGCAAAGGGAAAGAAAGTTAAGCAAGAAAAATCTGGCAAGTCTTCTGCTAGAAAGAAATGAGGTTCTCAGCTTTTTCTGCGACTGTGCAGATAATAATAATCACCTGCATAATATCTGTTGCAGCTTTTATTTTTCCAGCAATGTTTTATTATCTTGCATTAACCCCTTCTTTGGCCATAGGTAATTCGTACTTTTGGACTTTCTTCAGTCATATGTTCTTACATGCAAATTTTATTCATTTATTTGTTAATATGTTCTCTCTTTGGTTTATAGGAATAGTTGCAGAGAGAATATTAGGAAGAAAGAGATTTGTATCTCTTTACATAATCGGTGGAATAATAGCAGGTATAATTGCTGCTCTTTCAGCTTTTTATTTTGGTCAAGGTATCGGAGCAAATATATTTGGAACTCCATCTACACCAATGGTTGGAGCTTCAGGAGCTATATTCGCAATAGCAGGAGTTCTTGCTGCACTTATTCCATATAGCCGAGTTTATCTTTTACTTGGTCCTCTTGTAGCAATAATATTGGATATTACTCTTGGAGGTTTTATACACAATCAGGTACTTATGTCTTTCATTGACTTTGCTATATCTTTCTATATACTCTTTACTTTATTCTCAATGTTCTCATTCAGGTCAAAGTTTGTAAAATTGGCATTGCCAGTTTCAATGCCTCTTTGGGTACTTCCATTTGTAGCCATACTTCCTCTTATAATTTTGAGTATATTCCTTCAGATGGATATAGGAAATATTGCTCATCTTGGAGGATTTTTTGTAGGACTTGCATACGGACTTTATCTAAGGAAAAAATACAAAAGGAAGGTTGCACTTCTTCAGCAGACTTTTAGATGAAAAAATCTCAGACAATATGGCAAGATATATGTAAGGAGATTAAACTCTCAAGATTTCATATTTTATCTATTGTTTTAATATTCTTTATATCAGGGTTTATAGGATATTTTTTTGCTGGAAGTTTTAGTTTTATAGATAGTATACTTAAGTCTATGGTTGACCAGGTTAAGAATCTAAATGGGCCAGAGTTATTTGGATTCATACTTTCAAATAATGCCCGAAGTGCGCTTGTAGGCATGTTCTTAGGCTTAATTGCAGGGGTTGTTCCAGTTTTCAACTCTTTGTTTAACGGACTTATAGTAGGTTATGTAATAAGAAAAGTAGCAATAGCTGAAGGTATTTCGCAGGCATGGAAAATACTTCCACACGGAATATTTGAACTTCCAGCTGTTTTCATAGCTTTAGGGATAGGACTTAGACTTGGAGCGAGCATATTTACTAAGGAAGGAAGAAAAGATATTACCAAGGGGTTATACCGTGCAGTGTTGGTATACCTATTCGTAGTATTGCCCCTTTTGATAATCGCTGCTTTTATAGAATCGCTGCTAATTTCTCTTTATAAATAGATTTTAAAAGTTATATCGGCATATTTTATAATGGAACTTAGTCGAGAGAGTGCTTCTGAGCTGGATGACGAGAGGGAAAAGGAGCAGACAAAGAAGGTAGAAGCAGCGCTTTTTGTAGCTGGAAGATTCCTCAGTATTCAAGAATTGGTTGCACTTACGGATGTTAATCCTATACTTTTAAAGAAAATACTTGAAGATCTTCAGGAAAGTTATTCTGACAAAGGCATAGAAGTGGTGCATAAGGATCAACTTTGGAAAATGGATGTATCTCCTGAATATACTTGGATTGTAAATAAGCTTGCAACAGGAAGCTCTGAGTTCAGCAAGGCAGAACAGGAAACTCTTGCTCTTATAGCATATAAACAGCCTATAAAACAGTCAGTTGTGATAAAGATAAGGGGAAATAAGGCTTATGATCACATACATAAGTTTGTTCAGATGGGCTTAATATTAAAGAAAAAAGTAGGGCATACTGCAGATTTGAGTCTGAGTGACTCTTTTCATGATTATTTCCACGTCCCAGAGGTAGAAAATATATGAGTATAATAGATGCAGTATTTTTCTTTTACATGTTTATCGGGCTGTATATGCTTAGTCTTCTTCTATTCATATACTTTCCAAACAGAAAGAAACTTTTTGAGCATCCTAAAGGAAAAGCAGTTCCAGTAAGTGTAATAATTCCGTGTTATAATGATGGAGAGCATATACAAGACACTCTAGATTCTATACTTGCACTGGACTATCCAAAGAAGATGATTGAAATAATAGTAGTTGATGATAAATCTACAGATAATTCTGCAGAAGTTGTAAGAGAATATGCCAAGAGTCATGGTCAAGTAAGACTTATTATAAACGAGCGCAATTCTGGAGGAGCAGCTGAGCCTACAAATATAGGTATAAGAGCCGCAAAAAATGATTTCATAGCAGTTGCTGATGCAGATTCTTCTCCTAGAAAGGATGCTTTGATAAAGATGATAGGTTTTCTTCAGAATGACAAAGTTGTAGGCGGAGTGACATGCGCAGTTCTTTCAAAAACTCCAGTTACATTTATACAAAAACTTCAAGCAATAGAGTACAAGATTATAGCTTTTAACAGAAAACTTTTAGATGCAGTAGATGCAGTATACGTCACTCCAGGGCCATTTGCAGTTTATAGGAAACAAACATTACTAGAGATTGGGCTATTTGATACCAAAAATATGACTCAAGATATAGAGATAGTATGGAGAATGCTCTCAAAGGGATATAAAGCAAGAATGTGCCTCGATACTGCAGTATATTCAGCCACTCCAGAGAAGTTCGGGGCGTGGTTTAGACAGAGGGTAAGGTGGAACATAGGAGGTCTGCAGACTCAGATTAAGTATAAGAATCATTTATTTAAGCAGAATATGCTCGGACTGTTCATAATACCCTTCTTCAGTTTCTCATTATTTATAGGAGTTCTTGGACTTGGATTATTTGCATATCTTATGTTTAGAAGGATTGCACTAGCATATCTTACTACAGAGTATTCACTTTCTGTTGGAACTGCTTTAATACGCACACAGGATTTGACTTTTACACCTTCTGTTCTTAACTTCTTTGGACTTGCGCTTTTCTTCCTTAGTATAGGTTTTACATTTGTAGGCTTGAGTATAATGAGTGCAGATAAAAAGGACAACATTTTTAACGTGCTATTCTATGTTCTCGTATACCTCTCAGTGTATCCATTTATAATGCTAACTGGGATGTACAAATACTGGAGAAAAACATATTCATCGTAGGCAACAAACACGCTTTTTGGCAGGCACTAGTATTTACTTTAGTAATATTCATGTTAGGCATAAGCATAGGTTTTGTTTTCGAGTTATCTAGAAATTCACAGGTAGAGAACACTTTGTTTATGTCAGAAGTTAGTCTGCTTGATCAGCAACTTAGAAGTCAGGTTGTAGGTAATTTTGCTGTGCCCTGCAATGTTTCAAAAAACAGTTTGTTTGATTTTGCAGATACAATATATTCTGATGCTTCTCAGCTTGAGCAGTATGATGGAGCAAGCAACTTTCAGAACACTTTAGGGATACTTCATAGAAGGTATGACTTACTGAGACTTATGGTATGGTCTGAAAGTAAAGACCTTAGGGAACGATGCGGAGATAATTTCCATACTGCAGTATATTTCTATAACTATACTTCTACAGATTTGAACGTTAAGGCAGAGGAAACAACATTCTCAAGGCAGTTGGAAGACATAAAGTCAAAGCATGGAAGTGACTTATTACTTATACCAATTGCAGCAGATCTTAATCTTACTTCTGTTGATGTATTAGTACAGTCTTATAATATAACTCAACTTCCAGCAATACTTATAGATGAGAAGATTAAAGTGTCTGGAGAGATACCTTCTGACAAATTGGAAAGCATTATATTCAACCGCAGTAATTAATTTAAACTTGAATTTTTATTGATATATATGTATGTTGACGCCATAGAAGACAAGAAGATAGTGCGCGTTAGCGAGGAGTATGCAAAGAGAGAAGGACTTCTTATAATACGAAAAGTTATTGACAGCCCAGTAGTTCAGCCAGTTCCATTGGTTCAGCTTAGAAGGGCTGAAAGGAGACTTAAGCCTCAGATTGAAGAGTTCAGGAGGCCGCTAGATTATAGAAAAAACAATGTTATACAGGAGTTAAAGGAAAACTTTCAATGGGATATATCTAAGAAAAGAAGAGAGCTTGGAATGAGCAGGAGGCAGCTTGCATTCAAGATTGGAGAATCAGAGGATTCTGTAATAAGCCTTGAGAATGGACTTCTTCCCAAAGATAATTTTGTTCTTTTAAACAAGGTTGAATCTGCATTAGGAATAAACTTGCATAAATCTTCTGTCCAGTCTCAGAGTCTGCCTAAACAGCCTTCTCCAAAACCTGAAAATGTACCTGAAAGTATATCAGGCGGAGATATAGAACTGGAATAAAAAAGAATGCCAAAGAAAAAGAGTATTGAGAAAAATGCAAGGGAAGTGGCAAATGCTTTTATTGAGTTTCATAGGAAGAAACTTACCGAGATAATGAATAATCCTAGTTGTATAGGAGAAGACAATACAAAAATAACTTCAAAGATAAGGGAGACTTCATGGAGAACAAGACTAAAAAAACAAGGTTTAACAGATTCAATGGTTCCAGATCTTTTTCTTGTCTATTTTCCAGACAGAAAGTATCCTGATGGGTATGTAGTTCCCGTAGAACTTAAAGTAGGGAACGGAGGGCACAGAGATAAGGCAATGAGACAGCTGAACTCTGGGCGTCATTATTCAGAGGCCATACTGCGTAGACCATGTGATCATGCAAGATACGTGCACCTTGATGAAAAGTCGGGTTTTATATCTGAGTATATTACTCTAGAGGAACTTG
>DAIEOU010000035.1 GCA_027348755.1 archaeon | reverse complement strand
ATTTTATGTCCTCTCTAAGTACATCAATGCAATGAAAATATTGATTATCATGAACAACTTTTGGCAATATTAATTTGTATGGTTCAATTATTCTTACTGCTTCTTCGATGATTTCTTCTTTGGCTTTTCTTCTTCTGTAACTATGCTGTTCTTTTCTACCTGCTGCTTTACAGCGTCATCTATAACTATCTTGTCATGTATTGAAACATTTGGAGGAAGTATACTTACTTGTATTCCTGAAACTCCTTGAACATTTACAGCTTGAGCTTTTGCCCTAAGTACTACTTTTGCAGGGTCTCCAGTCTTTTTGAGATAACCTTGAGCGAATCTCCATCTCTTTGCTCTTTCGCTTGGCAAACGACCTGAAAGTACAATCTCTGCACCAAGTGCTCCTGCGCCCATTATGTTCTGCAATGTTCTGTATGCAATTACTTTGAACTTTAGAGCGCCATCCCTTTCAAGCATTAGAGCTATGTCATCTGCAACTAACTGGGCATCGAGCATTGGGGAAGTTATTTCCTTTATGTCTATATG
This sequence comes from archaeon, assembly GCA_027348755.1. Lineage (GTDB taxonomy): Archaea > Nanobdellota > Nanobdellia > Pacearchaeales > GW2011-AR1 > DAIEOU01. The sequence continues at coordinate 5,151 of DAIEOU010000035.1, read as the reverse complement.
AGGATTGTCAAGCTTGAATCTTTTCTTTAGTGTTGATGTAAGCTCTTCTATCTTCTCTCCTCTCTTTCCTATAACAAGTCCAGGCTTGCTAGTGGATATAACAATCTTCTCTCCAACTGGAGTGTATTCTATAGCTACGTTACTTATTCTTCCTTTTCCTATTGCACTCTTGACATAGTCTTTTACTGCGAGTTCTTCTTTCTTAAAGTTTACAAATTTTTTCTCTTCCATTTTACTTAGTTGCCTCCTTTGTTATAGGCTTTGCGATTATAACGACGTTAGTTCTCTTTGCTTTTCCATTCGAGCGCCTAGGCCTTGATGCCCAATTTGATACTACGCTGAATATTCTTGTTTCTGCAGGCATGTTGTTTACCGATATGTTTCCCTTAAGTCCTTTAAGCATTCCTATGAAAAGCTTTGATGCTTCAACTGGATAACGTCCTGACATCATAGCTCCTTTCCTGTGTGGAATTTCTCCCTTAAAAGGTATTGCTCTCTTGAGCTTTACAACTTGCTCAAGATCTGATATGGCTGCATCTACTGTCTTTCCTTTTATGAAATTACCTATGTACATGCAATGTCTCTTCGAAGCGTGGATTGATACTCCTCTAGCAACAGCCTCGCTCTTAACAACTTTTGGCTTTGATTCTGTTTTTTTCTCTGCTTTCTCTGTTTTCTCTGTTTTCTCAGATTTTTCAGATTTTTCTGACTTAATCTGCTCGCTCTTAACACTAGCATTCTCTATCTGCGTGTTCCCTTCAACTTTCTCTTGTGTTTTTTGTTTTTGTTCTTCCATTTTATTTATTATTTCTTAGCCGCCTTTGAACCTTTTGTCGCGCCTATTCCTGCTCCTCCATGAGCTACTTTCTGTCTTGTCTGGGCGAATTCTCCTAGTCTATGACCTATCATCTCAGCGACTATCTGAACGTCGTTAAATGCCTTGCCGTTGTGTACGCTTATTGTCATTCCGACCATGCGAGGCATTATTATTATGTCCCTTCTGTGGGTTCTTATCTTCTTGTGTGAAGATAATGTTGCCTCACAGCGTTTTAGGAACTTCTCTATAACATCGAATCCACGAAGTACAGAACGTCTTGATCTTGATGGGAGATATTTTGCAACTTCTCTAACATCGAGCTTCTTAAGATCCTCTACGTTTATCCCTCGGTAAAATACTTCCTTTGACTTTAATATAACGCCTCCGTCTGTCTGCTCAGCCATTAGTTGCCCCTCCCTGTTCTTCTAGGTGCTATATGCCCTACACGTCTTCCAGCAGGAGCCCAACGCTTAGCAATCTTTGACTTTATTCTCTTTCCACGTCCAGAACCAAATGGATGATCTACAGCGTTTACCTTTACAGCACTTGTTCTAGGCCAGAGTTTGTTTCTTGTCTTGTATTTGTAGAATGCTTTTCCTGCAGTCATCAAAGGTTTTAGAAGGCGACCATCTCCAGCTATAACTCCTATTGTTGCTCTGCAATCTCCATTAAGCATTACTTCTTTCTTGCTTGGCATTAAAACTGATATAACGTTATGGTCGTATCTCTTGTAAACTTCTGCACTGCTTCCTGAAGTTCTTATCATTTTTCCTCCGTCTCCAGGGTTTCTCTCTACATTGTATATATGTGTTCCAACAGGTATATTCTTTAGCATTATTATGTTCCCTGGCTTTATTTCATTACCACCAATTGTCATGCTCTGACCTTGAACGGCTCCATTGAATGCAGGATTGTAAAATACCTCATTACTTGCTGAAAGTTTCATCAAAGGTGCAGTGTGAGCAGCTGAATGCAATAGTTTTATGAGAACTGCGTTTCCCTCGTGCATTGGATATTTTATCTTGTAAATGAAGGCACGAGCTCTCACTCTGTATGAAAGCGAACCATGTCCTCTTGCCTGTGATATAATTCTTTTACCCATGTTGTTATATTATCCCTAGTTTAGTTGCCACGTCAACTGCAGGATTCTCCTTAGCCAACTTGACGTATGCGTATTTAACATTATTCCTTATGTTTGTTCTTATGTCTAAGACTTTTACTCCGAAAACATTTTCTATCTCTTTTCTTATCTCTGGCTTCTCTGCATTTCTAGAAACTTCGAAGACTAGAGTGTTATCTAAGTCTATCATTCTTACTGCCTTTTCAGAGGTTATTGGTTTAAGCATTTGATATTTCCTCCAAGGCCTGCTTTGTATATGCTGTTATTCTTCCTAAAGGATAAAGGTCTAAGACTGAAAGAGTTGAAGAGCTCTTAACATCGACGTGCTTTGCCTTTACTTTTTCATTCTTTCCTACAACTAGTAAAACGCCCGGACTTATCTTGTGAGGACGCCCGCGAGTCTTTCCTTTTCCTGCTCGCACTGCTCTTGTCTTCTCAATTACTGGCATGCCAGAGTATCCTGATTCAAGTGCAGACATTAAGTCTTTTGTCTTTTCAGGAAGACTCTCGAAAACAACAAGGGACTTTGGAGCGGCATTAACACGAGCATATCTCTTTACTATGAGAGAATCATTTGCAGTTGCTGCAATTGCCGAAGATAAAGCGAGCTTAAGCTCCTTATCATTCATCTTAGGAGCTTTCTTCCATAGAGTTGGACCGTGAACACGTCTTCCACCTCTGACGTTAGCAACTTCTGCTGCTACCCAATAGAACTGTGTTCCGTGCCTGTTCATTGTCTTTCGAGGGACTCGCGCAAGACCTTTTCCGTAATGTCCTTTCCATTCGTGTCTCTTGTGAGATATTGTTCCAGAAGCTGAATGTCTCTTTCCTGCTTCGCTGTAAAGACTGTGAGGTTGTGTAGATTCGAATCTTGCAACTTCAACTGCCTTTGCTATTATATCTTCTCTTATTGGAGTGCTGAAAACCGAAGGCAAAGCAATATCAGATTTCTTCTTCCCAGTTGAATCAAACAATGCACCTTTCATTATTTTAGAACCTCCAAAAATTCATATTTCTTTACTTTCTGCTTCTTTGTAGGTCTGAATGACGGAGTTATCAAAATCTGTCTTTTCTGAGGTCCTTGAACGCTTCCCTCAACAAGAATGTATTCTCCAGATATGTTTCCGTACTGAGAGAAACCACCGGGGATGTTTATGTTTTTCTGAGATATTGATGATGATAAAATGAGTTTGAGATTGTAATGGACTCTAGTAAACATTCCTAACTGTCCTGCCTGTGGTGTTCTGAATGTTACTCTAGCTGGATGCCAGGGGCCTAAGCTTCCTGGTCTACGAACTCCCTTTTCAGCTTTATGTGATTTCTTTGAAATTCCGAATCTTGGTATTGTTCCCTCAAGACCTTTTCCTTTTGTCAAACCTCTAGTGTCAACAAGGTTAGTTTGAACAAAATCCTTTGAAGTCAATTCACGGCCTATCAAACCCTTGACAAATGACAGCTTGTCCTTGGCATTTATTGCAACTTCTGAAACATCTGGAGTTTTTTTCAATGAAATGCCTCGAGGCAATGAATATACAATCACTCTTATATCGTCATATGCTGCAGGAACAGAAGAATCAAGTGTCTTTGCAGCCTTAGGAACTCTCATAACACGAGAAAGATCCTTGTCGCTAGACACCAGAACATCTTTTACCGGCAAACCTTTATTATAGAATCTTACAGAAGCAACTTTCATGTGTGGAAGTTCGAGTATAGTTGCAGGGACTATTATCTTCTTTCCTTTTGTCATAGAATTTGGAGTATCATCCTTTACAAGAATAGAAGCCATTCCTGCTTTGTATGTAATGTAACCCATGAGGCCTTCAGAATCAAGCTTCACATTTTCCATTGTACTCCAGTTTACACTAGGTAAAAGATGTTCAGCCCTTTTTCTAGGGTAGAACTGCAAGCTTCCGAATCTTGGTCTTGATGGTGCCATGTTTTATGGTTTGTTTGTTTTTGCTTCAAAAGTAGTCAACTCTCTACCATCCTACAAAGTAGGTCGTGTCTCACGTGGTGTTATCAGCACCCGGTCAACCTCGCTTGCGCGTTCAATCAGATATCTATATTCTTTGAAATGTGGGTATATAAACGCTTTGGTCAAATGTGATTTGTACATTTTTTAATGTATCAGAGTATAATTTTCTCTTTCTTTAATTTGATAATGAGCAGTTCAAGATGATAACTTTTTCGTTGTCATGCAATCAAAACGAGTCTATTAATTTCTTACCTTTAAACCAAGTCACTAAAGATGCTACTCCAAAAATTATGGAAATAAAAAAGAATGCATCTGCTTTCATTTTATTTGCGCCCATCATTGTAACAAGCTGATATGCTTGCCCATTATGAGCAAGTTCTGCACTCCAGTTAACTGAAGCAGCATCATATTTTGACATAAACCAACTTCCGTCTGCTACAGCACGATCAATGTAAACACTATTAGCAATCATTAAAAAACCTGCTATTACTGCGAAAAGCTGAGCTAGTTGAAAATAACTATTTGCTTTCTCCTTTGTTTTATCAAAACTATCTTTCATTTTATATCTAGTCTAAAAAGTGATAGTATTTTTATAATTAATTATAAGAGCATAAAAATAAACCACCTTAATCAATCCGAGTTCTTTGAGTAGCAATTTTACGGGTCTTGCATGATTGTCTCGTTTTATAAAAGGTGTAAGGTGTTTATAAAAAGAATTAAAAGCAATCCTTAACTTCATAATCTATGTCTAATAAATATGTTGAATTTGTTTCTGACAAACATTTTCTAAGTTGTGTTCAATATGTTTGTGAAGGATATTATGAAGCGGGTGGAAAGATAGACGAGTTGAAAAGTAATGGACTAGATCCCTTTAAGATAGTTTTTGACCTTATGAATAGAAACATTAATCTTAACAAGTGGATAAGTGCTGAAGCAAGTCGTCAGCAGGATAAAAGTTTGAATAATCGGATAGGCGAGTTCCACCAAAAGTTGCTCGGCGGCGTCAAAGGATGGAAGGATCTTGGTACTGGTGATGAATCAAAGCTAGATTTAGTCAAATCTAATAATTCAATTGGAATTGAGCTGAATAATAAATTCAATACAGTAAATTCAGATTCCCTTGATAAAGTGAGGGACAAAATAGAAAAATTTGTTGCCTAGTATTTCCACTCTGTGACCTTTCTTGGAGTGATTTGTATTATACAATCGGTCTGATCATAAAGTTGCTGGGCTGATCTA
>DAIEOU010000034.1 GCA_027348755.1 archaeon | reverse complement strand
AACAGGAATACATACTCATCCTATAGTAAACTTAGTTAGTGATACATTAAGCAGATTTCCATCATCAAATGATTTAATGAACCTTCTCTCATCAGAGAAAAAAGCAGAAGTAATAGCTCAAATTGATTCTAAAACTGGCAGATTGCAGGGATATACCGTGCTAAGAAAAACTAAAAAGACATATCCTGCAGTTTATCCGAAGGATTACAAATGTCGCAGCACACTATATCAAACTCTGTTTAATATAGGTCTGTGGAAACCTGACCCTCATAGAATTCCTTCTGGAGACTATAAGATGTTACAGTACGGAAAATCAATCTTCAAAGCAGAATTCGCGAAGAATATAAGATACATTGAAGAGGGCCTTGACCGTTTCTGTAAGGAAAATAATATTCAGTATAAGTTCATAGAAGCAAAGGGAAAAGAAGGCAACCATGCGAAAAGATTGGGTAATTTAGAGAGAGAGACTCTCACAGCAAGCATTCTGCTTATATTTTCATCACTTATATTTACCACAATAAAATCAACAGGATATGTTGTAAGCAACTCTGCGGTTGATGGATACTCTCTCACGGGTCTTGTATTACTTGCGCTTGGACTGCTAGGACTCATTTTTTCAAAAATATCAAAGAAGTAATCAGACACCGAAAATCTTCTCAACAAAGGTGTATTTTTCCTTGTATTCGTTATTTCCGAGTATTTTTGCAGCAAGCTTACGGTAAGCTCGTGAAGCTTTGCTGCGAGGATGTGTGTGAATTATTGCGTTCTTCATTACCAATGCTGCCTGCATATTCTTTTCTTCTGGAATCACTGCAAGAATCGGAAGCTCAAGCATGTCTCTTATGTTAGTTATGGGCATTTCTGTTTTTATTCCTCTTACTCTTGTTACTACGACCCCTTTTACAGGTTTTCCAAGTTCTTCCAGAACCTTACTTGTCTTTAAAGCATCAGTTACAGCAGGTATCTCAGGATTTGTTACTATTATAAGCTCGTCCGCTGCATCAAATGCCGCGAGTGCCTCAGGCCCAAGACCTGCAGCGCTGTCATATATTACAAAATCAGCCATTTTTCTGAGCTTCTTTCCAACTTCCTTGAGTTTTCCATGATTTAGTCTTCGCAGCTCCTTCACAGAAAGGCTGCTTGGAACTACTTTAGTCCCCGACTCATGCTCGTATATAGCATCTCCTATCTTCGCTTTTCCAAGAAGAACATGATTCAAGCTTACAGGAACTATTGGAGCTCCGAGATGTAATCCAACGTTAGGAGTTGTTAAATTCGCATCAAGAACAATAACTTCTTTACCGAACCCATTTAGGGCTGCACCCAAATTGATTGCAGTGGTGGTTTTTCCAACACCTCCCTTTCCTGAAGTAATAGTTATAAGTCGTGCCATGCGCTCAATGAGCCGAAATAGTTGATTTTATTTAAGAGAACTTATAAACCTTTCTAACAGCGCCGAATATTCTTTAAGCGTGTCTATGGTTATTGAAATCATCTGTCCCTTATGAACAACTTTTAGGGTTACTCCTTTCCTAAATTCGTTCTCTCTTATTTTCTCAAGAGATTCTATGTCTCTGAATAATTCATATAAATCAAGGGTCTTACTTATTACCTCATCATTGGCATAAATCTTCTTAAGCTGTATTAGCTTTGCCCTTGGGGCATCAGGTATTGGTTTCCACTTCTTCTGCTTCTTAGCCCTCTCAACAAGAACATCCATAGCAAGGTCAATCATTATTCTCCATCTAAGCAGAAGATTGATTATTACATCGCACGTCTTAGTATACTTTAAACTTACATATAACAGATGGTCTGCACTTATTTTTTCCTTTATTATTTTCTCCATAAATAAACAATCCCCTGATAATGACTGCAGAGGTAATATTGCCCAAGAGACATTAGTTTAAATACCTTATGTACAACAGCGAGGACAAATTATGTTGTAATTCTTGCATAATAGTGACCAATTAAAGTGCAATAAAATGCTTTTAAGACTCTGATAAAGAGAGTATTGCCTGAGCAATATCTCCTCCAGCCTCTTCAATGGCTTTTTTAGCGTCAATCTTGCTCTTCCCAGTCTTCTCAGCAACAAGCTCAATATCAGATTCAGACATTCCAGACTCCTCTCTGGACTCACCACTAACCTGCCAGCTTTCTTGCCCTTGCATTACTATCCTTTGAACCTGCGCAGGCTCTATTATAACTTTGTTTCCATCTGCCTTTTCGATTATTACTCTTAATACTTCAATATCTTCTTGCTTTATACCCAACTGCTTCATCATTGCCTTCATCTGCCCAGGGTTTATTCCTCCAAACATCCAACACTCTCATTAATTGAATATAAATAAGTTTCTAAGAACAATTATGCTATTGGGAAGAACATCTTAAGTCCGATAACAAAAAGGAGAATTAAACCCACAAACCACAATACTTGAGAAGGAGATAGTTTTACCTTACTTCCAATTTCTTCATCATAACTTATCAAACCTCCAAAGACCCCTGGTGTGCTTATCTGTTCGTTATTTGCCATCTAAAGATGTAAAACAGAATGTATAAAAATGTATGCCTCTCTGAAAATACATGCCAGAAACTCTAGACTGGAAAGCAGTTATTAACCGAGACCTACCTCCTATGGAAATCAACGAAACAGGAAGAGCAAAAGCATGTGAATACACCCAGTCAGGTAGATATTCTCCAGTTGATGCACGTTTAGCCACTGGAATGTTTTACACAGATGAAGAATACGCATTACATAGAAAAAGAGTTATAAGAAATAATTTGCCTTAAGGAAAATCTGATTCTATGTATTCATAGCCTCTTGACATTATTTCTACATCTTCCTTGACAAGAGGAGCCATACCTTCAGATATTCTAGATATAATTCCGTCGTACTCGCTCCCTGAACGATACTTAGCAATGTCTTGTTCAGGTATCTTTACATTTCTTGATCCAGATACCGAAGGCCATATCGGAAAACATCCTGAAACGAGAGAATTAAGCTGAACTTCAGTATAAGCTTCTCCTAATACATACCCTATATGTGGCTTCACAAGAAATCCTATAGAATTAAGCACTTTATCCGAAACAATCTGACTTTCATCAAACGAATCTATAAAGCTTCCCCATAAACTGGTAGTATATTCTTCAGCATACATACAGACTGCCTTTTTTTCAAAACCTGCATAAGTAAACACTGGTTTCTTTCCGAAAGCAATTAATGCTCCATTTACAATCTCACTTATAATAGGCTCAATTTCCCCAGGTATCTTTCCTTCATAGTTCGATCCTACAAACAACCTTTTTGCAATATCCATTCTTCCTCTCTCATTAAATTTAGCATTGCCCAAATCTGCAAAGAATCTTGCGCTTACCATAAATAAGAAGCATAACTTGTATTTATGAATATTATTGTAATGCAGAAAGAATCTTTTTTCTGTCTCTCCCTCTTACAGATTTCCCCCAGAGTACAAAGAGGCGATTTATCCTACTCCAATACTTCTTAGGAGCTATCTCCATCAGCGCGTATTCAGTCTGCGTTGGCGTTTTCGTTTTAACAAGGCCTATAACATTACTTATTCTATGAACATGTGTATCAACACATATCCCTGCTTTTGCATGACATTCTGCAATAACAAGGTTTGCCGTCTTCCTTCCAACACCTGGAAGCTCAACAAGCTCATCTATGCTATCAGGTACCTTTCCATTGTATCTTTCCACAAGTACTTTAGCGGCCTCTATCACATTCTTTGCTTTAGTCTTGCTAAAATTGACTCTTTTTATTATTTTAAGTACATCCCTCTCTCTAGCAGATGCTAATTTCCGCACATTCGGATATGTTTCAAAAAGCTCTTCTGCCACAGGTATAGTTACTTCATCCCTTGTTTGAGCGCTCATTATAGTTGCCACAAGAGTCTGCCAAGCCTCAGGCCAACTGTCTCCTGCAAGCCTTTTATCAGCATTTCCAAATTTCTTTTCAGCAGCCTTCAGTATAAGCATAAAATACTCTTTTTTATTCATATTTAATAGAAATCCGCTAACTTTTTAACCCCTCCTGCCGTCCGAAAATCATGCCTCTTCCAAAACTAAAAGACATACCGAACTGGACGCCTGAAGTTGAGAAACAAATAACTGATTCATGGAAGTCAGCAGAAATGTTTAAGCTAGACATGAAAAAGCTAAAGAAAATATATTCTATAGACACCCCTCCTCCATATATCAACACCCCAATACATATGGGTCATGCTACAACTTATGCATTTATGGATTTCATAGCTAGACACAGAAGAATGACTGGACATTCAGTCCTATTTCCTTTAGGACTTGACAGGAACGGGCTTCCAATAGAGCTTGCTGCAGAAAAGAAGTTTAACACTACTCCTTTCAAAGAAGGTAGAGAAAAATTTGTAGCACTATGTGAACAACTTCTCAAGGAGACCTCTGCAGAATCAATAGACAGTTTTTCCAAACTGGGAATTTCATTTACTTCTTACAACCAAAGCAAAGATGTCGGAGCAGTATATCTTACAGACTCACCTGAATACCGAGCTTTAACACAAGCTACATTCATAGATCTTTTCAAAAAAGAAAGAATATACGAAGCAAAAAGGGTAAACAACTGGGATCCTAAACTTCAAACTACAGTTGCCGATGCAGAGATAGAATACAAAGACATACCAAGCACATTCAATCATGTAAAATGGAAGGTCAAAGAAACTGGAGAAGAAATTATAATAGCAACCACTAGGCCAGAACTTATATGCACATGTGGGGCAGTAATATACAATCCTAAAGATGAAAGATACCAGCACCTTGAAGGAAAAACTGCTATAACTCCACTATATGGCATAGAAGTTCCTATAATGGAACATCCATTCGCCAAAGTTGACAAGGGATCTGGAATAGTAATGATGTGCATGGGCGGAGATGTTACCGATATACAATTCTTCAGAGAACTTTCTTTACCTTCAAAAATAGCTGTAAACCAAGATGGAAGACTTAACGAATATTCAGGATTTTTAAAGGGACTTAAAGTTAAAGAAGGAAGAGAAAAGATAATAGATGAACTTAAGAAAGAAGGCCTTTTAGTCAAACAAGAACAGATAGTACATAGCACTCCTGTATCGGAGCGCTCTGGGGCAGAGATTGAGTTTATAGAAATGCCTGAGTATTATCTAAAACAACTTGAAATAAAAGATAAAGTACGTAAAATATCAAATGATATTAATTTCTATCCTCCTGAAGCAAAAAAAATACTTGATAGCTGGTTAGATTCCGTTGCAATTGACTGGCCAATATCAAGACGCAGGTTCTACGCTACTCCTATACCTCTATGGCATTATGAAGATTTAACAGCAGTTCCAGACCCTGGAAAATATTATGTCCCTTGGAAAGAACAGCCACCCAAGGAATCTGATGTGTACAAGAATGGAGAGTTAGTTGGAAAAGTCTCAGATTTTAATGTATCTTGGAAAGCTGAAGAACGCGTCCTAGATACTTGGTTCGATTCTTCAATATCTGAACTTTATATTCTTAAATACAAAGAAAATCCCGAGTTCTTCAATAAAGCGTATCCTGCAACTCTTCGCCCTCAAGGAAAAGAGATAGTGAGGACATAGTTATATTACACTCTTCTTAGAGGGTATCTAGAAACTGGAAAAGCATGTTTCAAAGATGTTTGGATACATCAGCATATA
>DAIEOU010000033.1 GCA_027348755.1 archaeon | reverse complement strand
CATCTTTTATCATTTCAGTTATCTTATCAAGTAAAAGCATCTGATGATCTGAATTGAAAGCCCTCGCTACAAGAACATTCTTAAGCACTTTTTCGGGATTAGCCCCTATACCTTCTGCTATCTGTCTTATTCTTTCAGGCCTGAAAGTACCTTCAGTGTCTATGTAAACGGACTTTCCATCACATCCTCCTTGTTCCTTGGGAAGTTGCACATTTACTGCTAGAGTAAGCCCTAGCTGAGTCTTTCCAGATCCGAAAGCACCATATGCTTCTGTAAGTGCCTTTGTTTCTATACCTCTTCCTCCCAGAAGATTGTTCAGATTGCTTGATCCAGTAGATATATGCCCTACGTCTTCCCTTCTTTTTGCGAATTCCACTCCATCCGTAAAACCAAGGTTCATCATTGACCTTGCTGCTTGTATTGCCTTTCTAGCGACCGCTTCCCCTACTCCTGCAAGTTCGGCAAGTGCAGGAGGAGACATTACGGCTAAGCCCATGAGGTCATACACTCCAGCAGCTTCAAGTTTTGCAGCTATTCCTGGACCTATTCCAGGTATATCTGTAAGTTTAGGTTCGTCCTCTTTAGACTCTTTCATCTCTTTTTTTTCAGAATCGACCTTTTTTTCCTCGGAAGATTTAGCCATTATTCATGGAACGAGATGCGGTATATAAATATTATACCGTTAGAATATACACGTTCTATTACGCTCCTTGAAGTTGCTTAAGAAGAGAGTCTATATCTACAATTTCAGCCTTTTCAATTGCAAACTCTTGAGTATTGTAGAGTTGGTTTGTTCTTATTGTTCCAGAAAATACCCTTTCCTCTCCAAGAATTGAGTCTTTCTTTGAATTGAAAAGCTCTAGGTTCATTATTTCTTCTTCTGAGAATCCTAACTGAAGTATCTGATCCCCAAATAATACTGCCCTGACACTTTCAGTCCCATCATCTATTACTATATTTAGCAAAGCTCTTTTTACCCCTGAAACTGCTCCATGTACCTTACATGCTCCTTCGCTAACTTTCTTTCCACATTCTGGACACACTTCAAAATATCTAGGTTCGAAAGACTGAACTATCACTCCCCTTATTATTACTCTCTCTCCTGGTTTTGCATCCTTTAGCTTCTTCATAGAGTATTGCTTACTTGATATAACTCCATTTATCTTTTGATTACTCTTCTTTATATCTGAGAAAGAAGAAAGATGTAGCTCTCCATTACGTACACTTGCATTTGTTACATCCAGAACATCTCCTTTTTCTATCTCTCCTTTTTCCACAAGGCCTATATGATTAACATCCCATAATACCATTCTAACATTTCCAGTTTCATCACCAACAAGAAGATTAGCTACTTTTCCTTCTCTCCCATTTTTAGAATATGCTCTAACGGGATATACATCTATAACCTGGACTATGCTGTTAGCTTTCTTCATTCCTTCAACAATTTCGGATAACTTCATATGTTCATTCTCGAAGTTTATGCCTAACTCTGCAGCTACTATCTGTGCAGCTCCCTCTTTTGAAACAAGCCCTGAGAGCTTTGCTCTTTTAGCTTCTACTTTCCTTTCTATATCCTCTTTAGGAACTCCTGCATGTTGAGAAATTTTTTCAACGAGTCTGTCATAATTATCCATCACAAATTCAACAAAAGGAGATTTAAAAGTATTATGCCACTCGCAATTAACAAGGTTTATAAAACATCTTTTGCATTTCAGCTTATGGCTACAGTAATATTCATTGTTAAAATAATGCCTGAAAGCCCAGAAGTAAATCTTGAAGGTATAAAATCTGAAGCAAAATCAAAGCTAGGATTAATAGGCGCTTCAAATCTTAGTTTTGAAGAGAAGCCTATAGCATTCGGCCTTAAGGCAATATTTGCAAAATTCATGATGCCTGAGGAAAAAGGCTCAGACATAGTTGAGCAGGAACTCAATGCATTAAAGAACGTTTCTTCAGCCACTATAGAAGATTATAGAAGGGCGTTTGGCTAAGTAAGCTATATAAGGATACTCTATTTAATTTTAATATGCTTAGTGAAGAACAGGTTATAGAGCTCAAAAATCAGCTTAAAGCTCAAATTACGCATCTTTCTCCAGAAAAAAGAATAGAAGCTGAAAATCAGATAGACTCTCTATCCTCTGAAGCTCTTGAATCAATGCTTAATGAGCAAAGAAGTTCTAGAAAAGATGATTCAGACAACAAAAGTATATTTAGAAGAATAATAGATGGAGACATTCCATCAGTTAAGATATCTGAGAACCTTTCAGCTTCCGCATTTCTTGATATAACTCCTGTTTCTAAAGGAAACTGTATAATAATACCTAAGAAAGCCGTGAATGATGCGAAAAAGATGCCTACTGGTGCATTTACTCTTGCGAAGAAAATATCTTCTAGAATAATATCAAAACTTGGAGCTAAAACCACAGAGATACAAACAGAAAATAGATTCGGAGAAGCTTACATAAGCATAATACCTTCATATGATAAACCTTTAAACATAAATTCTCCTAGAAAGTCTGCAAAAATAGAAGAGCTTGAGATAGTAGCAGAAATACTTAGAGTAAAAAAGAGAAATGCAAAACTTGCACCTAAACCAGAGCCCAAAGAGAAGAAACAAGAGAGTTTCCAGATACCCAGAAGAATACCATAATAATAAAAGAGATCATAAATGCAGGAACAAATGGAACTCCTGCTTTGACATTTATTGTTTTTCCATAATGTCTTATTAATTTTATATCGCTATATGAAAGCCCATGAACTGTCTTTTTTATTGTCTTATTTCCTATCTTTATATCTTCCAATATCCAATCTCCTTCCACAAGGTCTTTAGGTCTAACTTTAATTACCATGCCGGAATCAGCCGCCTTAAGTATAGGATAACCTCCGATTATAATTGAAAATATCAATAGAACAACTGAATAAATAATATTATTATATACAAATGAAGCCCCCAAAGCAGCCAGCGCAAATAAAAATGCAGTATATATGTAATATTTTATTTTTCTCTTGTTAATTTCTTTCTTTAGACTCTTCCATTTCAAAGGCGCAAGCGGGGTGAAAAGTGCAAAAATGCTCCATAATGCTCCTATAATAAGAAGAACGAATATGAAAATAAGCCCATTTGAAATAACTGCATACAAAGAGTCTCCTGGAATAAGCGTTCCAACACCCATAAGAAGTTTAGCATCTCCACCTGCAAATGCCTTTCCATAATAAAGTGCATAGGCTATTGCACAAAACATAATGAAAGATGCTGCCCCTGCTCGTATATATCCTGGATTTGAATAATAAAGACCATATGCAATTCTATACGTCAGTCCTAAGAATATCAATGAAAAGTTAAGCCAATTAGCCACTTCTCTCTTTCTCAAATCTTGTATACTTGCAAAAGCAATCCAAAATATTCCTATCCCAAAGAGAAAATAATCAGGATTCATTGTTAAAACAGAATATTTATGTATATAACTCTAGCTGCTTTTGTTCCCCTTTCCAGAACCAATATTGGCAGACCTCTGACTTCCTCCAAGCCTGAACCTGTTATATCTTGACTTCGCCCGTTTGTCATTCTTATTCTTTCTTCTTTCAGGAACTCCGTAATCCATTTTACGTAAAATTAACTATACATGCTTGAAGATGCATAGGAGGTGGCATCAGCTGAGGTATAAACTCCAGAACAGTACATGTTTCCAACTATAGTGTTCTTTGAAAGCTTCTCTGACTGACAGTATGTTTGCATATCTTTAGCACCTATAGAGTTTGTTCCACATCCACCCTGAAGTAGCTTGTTAGTATCCATGAGCTTCTGTATCGCTGGACTTTCACAAGTCTGATACTGCTCCACACCATTTACAGTAATTTTTCTGAAGGTTGCACAATAATCTGCCTGAAGACCTGAACTTCCTGCAAGATTACATGCGCTTACAGCGGCCTGAAGATCCTGACCAGGAGCCTGACCAGCAGCGTTTGAAACCTTGCTGAAAAATCCTGTAAAGAATAATATTATTACAACAACCGCAACAACTCCGAGAATTATAAGCAGCAAAGTCGTAAGCGTCAAGCCTTCCTGACCTCTTTCGTTCATTCCCCTGATAAATATCATTTGTTTATAAACCTTATGAACTGTCCTTTAGCGTCGAACTCCATTGCACCTACGGGCCGTATTATTTTTAAATTATTGCTTGAATAACCAGTATAAAGTCCAGGCATATCAAGAACATACCTATTTCCATCCATGTAAATACTGAAATCTCCTTTTTGTATCAAAAGGAAAAAGTTGCCTTGTCCTTCTATATGCGAGTTAAGTCCATTTGCAGCTTTAGAAAAACTCTCCTTAGAGATACCATTTACTGATGCAGAAACCATCGCAGTTTGCGCAATAGATAGTATATTGTAATAATTGAAGTCTGCATTCCGTATGGTAGAAGAAACATCGTTTATAGAACCAGACATGCTGCTATCATACTGAAAGAAAGTTATAATTACTGCAAGACATGCTGCGAGTGCAAAGACTGGCAATAAACCAAATGCAACAGTATTTGCTTTTTTATTCATCCTGACATCCTCCATAGTAATAAACAAATCTCCATTGCTCTCCAGTATCTGAACGTTTAATTATTTCTTTCTGAAATAGATTATGAGAATAATAATAAGAATACATACTTATTGCAGCATCTCCGGTAATCTGCTTCGCGCCCCCATTTGTATATCTTATATAAATAGCGCTTAATGGACTAAATGCTTCTGAATCTCCTTGCCCAACAAGATTTTCTCCATGAAATATCAAACATGATTTCTCATTATCTACAAGTTTTGATAATCCTGAAACTATACTTTCTGTTTTAGCTTGCAAATTACTAGGCAGCATATATACATCCATAATTCTCATAGCAACAATAGAATAACTGTTAGTTTCTGTATTGTATATATCTAAAGGTATTGTTGATAGAAGTGGATCGTAATACAAAGGAGTTGAAGATTCAATCTGCCCACCTACCTCTCCTGCAGGTTTTACTAAAGATATACTTCCTGCTGAAAGCATTACAAAAAGTGCAAGTATAATAGCCACTATAAAAAGAACTATCGGAGATACTAATCCTCCGCCTAAAAGTCCTTTTCTATCCATTTGTCACCCCTGCATAAGTTCTCTGATTACTTCCTGCAACAACATGTAAAATTTCTTGATGTCCATTCACTTCCAAGCTTAAGTCCGTATTTGAACACCTAGGATATTCAGGATTTTTATCCTGAAGTTGACACTGCACAGGATCCCCTATAGACACATAAGTATTTTTGTCTGAATAAACCTGAAGAACAAATTTATTTTCTAACAACGCGTTCTTAGATATTCCGCATTCTGAATAAAAATCTGTGAAGAATATATCATTAATTTGGTTATTGTTAAGGCACCTTACAACACTGTTAATTAAAGTAGTTGAATCAGAATACCTATAGTCTAAAGGTTGCCCATAAAACATTTCAAGACCTAATGCTAGACTTCCAACTATAAGAAAAAGGATAAATCCGAATACAAACACCAGCGCCATATCCCCCGTTTCAGATCCCTTTCTGTTCATTTTACTCCACCTGAAGAACTAACTATGCTAAAGTGTATCCAATTATCAGGGTTTCCTAAATCTATAGAATTATCTGGAAGAACAACAGAAACATCGTTAAAATAAGAATAACAGCTTGGATTTCCCTTGCTAAGTAAAACGCAAACCCTATGATTTGCACTGTCAAATTTGAAAGAGTTTCCTGAACTTATAGAAATTCCATTCTTCTCAGCTACACTGACTGCCTTGTCGATATTCAAAGATATGTTATCTCCAGGTACGCTAGAATCTATTACTCTTGCTATCTCTTTAGAATAATAGTCTTGTACTGAAGAAGCATTGTTAGTATATTTGTATATCAAAGCAAAACTTAG
>DAIEOU010000032.1 GCA_027348755.1 archaeon | reverse complement strand
GTTCTCGGGCTTGGAGACTTGTGTAGACATGGCCGAGTTTGGAGAAGCAACAGAGCAGTTTAATCTTCAAGGTAATAGAGTAGAGAAAGGCTCAGTTTTCCCTATTCAATCTGCTGTGCAGATAGCTCAAGCAGGATATCCTGTTGCTATAAAGAAAGAGAACAGGGGAAATCAAGCCCTTGCTGAGTCATATGATGAACTTGGAGTTATAAAATCTGTAACTGGACATTTCCATGAGAGTAGCCACAGGGCTAACGACAGGAGAGGTAATCATGTTGCTGAAGGTGTGTATGCAAATGAATTATTCTGGAACTCGGGACATTTAGACAGAGGGTATACGGGTATCTTAGCTGTTCGTGGTGAAGAAGTTAAATATCAGAACGTCGATTTAAGAGAGTATCTTAAGTAATTCTCATTATATTACAATGATATTCTGCCGAAGGTTTGGTCGGGTGTTGATTTATAGTTTTATCTAAGAAATAGGAATTGCACACGAGGCATTTATGCTTCTTATGACTTTATGCATTGAGAATAATATAAGAGCTGCAGATAGTATGGAAATCTCAAGACCTTTGAGAGGTAGAGCAGCTATGCTTGATCCTAAACCCATGGCTGCGGCGATGCCTATCCCGCATGAAGTGCATCCTGGAGCAGCCATTCCCAAAAAGACGCCTATAGATGCGACAAATCCCACTTTCTTGCCTTTAAAGCCTATATGCTCGAATCTATAATATAATAATGAGATAAGTAGGCTCGTAAGAATAGAAAGAGTTATTGTAGAAAAAAATTCTGAAGTTGGGGCAAAATGGTAAAAAGTGAAAAATGCTGCAACTACTAAAGAACCAGGGCGATTTATGCTGAGGTATCTTGCTTGAAAAAACAAAGCAGTAAGAATATAAAAAATAGTTCCCGAAAATAAAGCAGTAAGAATATATCTTCTCGTTGATAATACCTCTTTCAGTATTTCATAATGAGAATATTTTATTTTATGTTCCACAGAGAATCACCATTTGTCTATCTCTGATTCTACTTTTTTATTCCAGTTATTTATAAGTTCTAGAACGCGAGTTTTTACATCATTTCTACTTTTCATTCTATATGTATAAGCGTAACCGCCCGGAGAGAGGTTTATCTGACTCCTTTGTAGTATTCCTAAGGAATGAAGCTTCTTAACAGCTCTTTGTGCTGTAGACATGTCAAGTTTAAGGGAGCTACTTATATCTGATGTGCTTATATCCGTTTTCTTTGACATGAAAACCTTGAGTATATTGAATTCAGTTTTGCTTAAACCTAGACCACAGCGTATAACTTCATTTATATCAAACTTTTTGCAGGCGAAATCAATCATTTTATATTTTTAAGAATATCATCTATGCGCTGTTTTATAGCAGCTTTAGGTCCGAATCCAACTATCCTATTGGCTTCTTTGCCTTTGTGCATTATAAGTAATGTAGGTATGCTCATTACGTTGAAGTTCTGGGCAAGTTCTGTTTCTTGTTCAGTATCAAGTTTCATGAATTTAAGCTTTCCTTCATATTCACCGCTAAGCTCTTCAAAAACAGGTGCCATCATTCTACATGGTCCGCACCAGTCTGCGTAGAAGTCTATTATTACAGGTGTGTTTGATTTCTTGACTTCTTCATCGAAGTTGCTTAGTGTAAGATATTTGTATGCCATTTTGGTACTGCAGTAAAATATCAGTCGTTTATAAATGCAGCGGAGTACTGCTATATGCCGAATATTTATTGCAGTTCTTTGGCAAGAATTATAAGTCTATTTCTTCTTAAGCATAAATGGAATCTGAATTTTATCCAAAATCAAGGGCCGAGTGGAGGCGCTGGCTAAGAAAAAATCATTTGCAATATAAGCACATAGCAGTTATAAGATATAAGAAGCACACTGGGAAGGAGAGCCCAAGTCATTTGGAGCTTATGCATGAGGCTATATGCTGGGGATGGATTGACACTACAATAAAAAGAATAGATTCTGAGAAATATGCAATAAACTTTAGACCTAGAAATGACAAGAGCAAATGGAGTACGAACACACTGAGTTATGGGAAGAAAATGATTGCAGAAGGTAAGATGTCTAAGCATGGACTTAAGATGTATCTCGAGGGAGTGAGAAAAGGAGCTTATAATGAAGGGGAACCAAAGATTGCTGAAATGCCTAAAGAGTTGCGTTCAGTACTAGAGAAAAAAGGAGCGTACGAAAGATTCATGTCTTTCTCCAATTCTTACAAACAGACTCTACTTCGTTGGCTTTCAAGAGCAAAACTTCCAGACACTCGGAAAAGAAGAATAGAAGTTATAGTTGAGAGGGCAATACAAAATAAAAGAAGATGGTAATCAATCAAGAGAAGCTACAAGGTTTCCCTTGCTTTCATCTTGTCTGTATCTTATAACTTCCTTTCTATCAGTATAATATATTATTTCTTTTGCTATTCCCCATTTTTCATCATAGCTTGCGACTTTCTTTTCCCACCCTTCAAGTATCTTCTTTTTCCAGTCATACTCTACACCGTTTAATTCTGTTTCCCTTATGTCAGCTCTTCTCTTAACTTCTTTCTTAACTTCTTTCTTAGGGCTTCTGGCTTCATTTTCAAGCATTGCCTTTGCAGCTCTAACTCTTGCTTCAGCTTCCATTATCACATTCGAAGATGTCTTTCCATCAACATATTCGCTCTCTTTTGGCTGGTCTGAAAGTCTGAATACTTTTGGGGTATATGAGTATGTTTTTGCATTAATCTGCTTTGTTGGAACTTTAATGGAATGCTTCGTATTTAAAGAAAAAATACTGTGATATTCTTTAGGTTCTTCTTTATTTTTTGCAGGTGTACGATAATTATATTCAGAAGGCTTTGCAATATAAGACAGCATAGGGTGTGTTTCTGTTTGAATATTTGATGTATTGTCTGATGAGATAAAAAGTCCTGCAAACAATGTTCCCATTCCGAATGCGAGTCTAAGGCCTTTGAATGCCTTTCTTATTCCATGTTTTATTCTATTTCGAGAGTCTACATTTTTGTAATATTCTGGAGGATTTGGCCATACTGTATGTGCTCCATCAGGAAGTTTAGCATCTTTAGGATCTGCATACTCCCAATATGCGTATCTCTTCGGGAGGTTTCTTTCAGTGTTTTCATTTTGACTCTTAAAATCTATAGTGCATCTGGTTTCAGCTCTTGTTGAAATGTCTGGGCCTTCAATTATTCTATCTTCAAGCTCTGAGAGTCCGCTCCTTATGTTTCTTGCTCCGATATTCTTCAGTATTCTCTTTCCCTTTAAGTAAGAGTTGTTTTTAATGGATATATTGTATATTTTATGAATATACTCGTTTATTTCTGCAGCTGAATCCTCAGATATCTTTCCATATCTTCTTTGAATGTTTAGTGTGCGAGTTATGTCTTCAAGCTCTGAATTTGCAAGATCAATTCTTTTTTTGTAAGTTCTAGCCTTAACGTTTTTACCTGTATGGCTGTCAGTGTATTCATATTCTCCTGACAACGCAGTATAAAATCTTTCTATCTTTAGCTTCATAGAATCATTCAGGGAGGCGAGACTGTCAGAGTGTATTCTTTTTGCTTCTTCAAGGTAACTTTTGTAATTGTTTCCTTTAGTCATTTTTAAGCCCCGAATAGGGGGATTATAAACCTTAGCACTAGAAGTTTATATACCTTTGAGGTTTTTATAAGGCATGCAGGTGAAAAAAGGCTTTGATAGCGATAAATTCGTAAGACTTGAGAGTAGAGAGATATCGAAGAGAGCTTCTAAGTTTGATAGAATCTATCTAGAGTTTGGAGGACATCTTTGTTATGATGGGCACGCTTCTCGGGTTCTTCCAGGATATAGGCCAGAGGCCAAACTTGAAATTATAGAGAGAATAAAAGATATTGAAGTAATATACTGTGTGAGCTCAAGAGATATAGAAAGTAGAAAAAGACTAGGAGATTTTAGGCTTAGCTATACTGAGCAGACTCTTAGAGATTTAAAGAGCTTTAAGAAACATGGAATAAATGTCTCGGCAGTTGTAATAACAATGTTTAGTGGCCAGTCTGCAGCCATGAAATTCTCTATTCAATTAAGGAAGCTAGGATATTCAGTTTATATTCTCCCAGAGATAAAGGATTATCTAAAGGGTCCAAGATATGCTGTAAATGGATATAAAAAATATGACTACATAAACGTAAATTCAAAGATAGTTGTTGTAACTGGAGCTGCAGGAGGCTCAGGGAAAATGGCTACGGCGATGAGTCAGGTTTATCATGATCTTAAATCTGGAGTAAATGCTGGTTACGCTAAGGTAGAGTCATTTCCAGTTTATAATCTTCCAATAAGTCATCCTGTAAACATAGCTTATGAAGCTGCTACTGCCGACCTTGGGGACTTTCTTGTATATGATCCATATCATTTTGCAGCGTATAATAAAAAAGCAGTCAATTACAACAGAGATGTGAAGAACTTTTCTATACTTAGGGATATTGCGCGTATAATTACGAAGGAAAAATTCCCCTTTGGATATAAGTCTCCAACAGATATGGGAATAAACCTTGAGAAGAGCGCAATAACTGATGATTCTGAATGTAGAAATGCAGCAAATGCCGAGATAGTAAGGAGAAATGAATTTTATTCAAAAGAATTCAAAAAAGGAAGAGAATCTGCTGAGACTTTACGGAGAATGAAACAAATAATGAAGAAGGCAAAGATATTCTTGTAGGCTGTTATTTAATCACACTTTTTTATAAGCTCTTCTACAAAAAGCAATATTTCATCATATTTTGAGAGATGCATTATTTTGTTTCTCAATTCAGCTGCGCCTCTTGCACCTTTTATGAATTTAGAACCGATGTATTTTATTCTAGGTATATCTATGACGTCTTTGTTTTTAGATAGTTCAATGTATTTCTTGAAGCAAGAGAGATTTTCTTTCAGACTTATATCTGTCTTTTTTCCCTTTTCTATATATTCTAAAGCTTGTCTGAATATGAGTGGATTGCCTATTGCTCCCCGAGCTATCATACATCCGTCGCAAATATCTAACATATTCTTTGCATCTTCCGCATTGAATACATCTCCATTGCCTATTACGGGTATTTTTACTGATTTCTTTATTGCTTCTATTTTTTTCCAGTCCGCAGGAACGTCATTTCCTTGATTTGCGAGCCTTGCATGCACAGTTATTGCGTCAGCTCCAGCATTTTCTATTGTCTTAGCAATTCTAATAGATTCATCCTTATCAAAACCAAGTCTTATCTTTGCAGTTACTATGAGGCCTGCAGATTTAAGGAGCTTTATTATGCTTGCTATTTTTTCAGGGTCTTTAAGAAGATATGATCCTGCTTTGCATTCCTTTATTCTTGATGATGGGCAGCCACAGTTAATGTCAACTATATCATACCTCTTTAGATAGGGTATAGCTTTCCTGAAACTCTCTATGTTGTCTCCAGTTATCTGAATTCCAGAGGGCTTATCGCTCTTATCAATTTTCATGAGCTTTTTTGTATGCTCGTTTTCATTTATTATGGAGTCAACTACTATCATCTCAGTATATGCCATTGCAGCTCCAGAGTCTCTACAGAGCTCTCTATATGCTGAATCTGTGACATCTACCATGGGGGCGAGAAGGAGCCGGTTCTTCAGAGTTATATTGCCTATCTTTAGATTTTTGTTATCCATTGTTGTATTTTTGTCCATACATATTTAAATATGCTTCAATATCATAGGAAGAATGGAAAAGGACATAGACAGGATAGCAAAGAATTCTGACACTGATATAGTTATAAGAATAGATGACTTTGGAGGAAAGAGAGGAGTTACAATAAGGGAATTTGTAAAAGGAGAGAGATACAGCGGATTTACAAAGGCTGGAACGCGTATTCCTGCAGATAAGTTCAAGATATTCAAGGCTGCAATAAACTCAATAGATGAAAAAGATCTTGAAGGGCAGCCAGAGCCTTCTCAGGCAGCTTCATCTTCTGGTTTTGCAAGGAAGCCTGTTGAGAAAGAGAGGATAGACTCAATTGATGAGCAAGAATTCTAACGTCTAACAATAAGTTTTTAACTCTCTGAATGGAAGATTGTTCATGGCACTCAGGCAACCAATAGCAACTGTAAAGGGTTATCGTGGTTATGGTTTGA
>DAIEOU010000031.1 GCA_027348755.1 archaeon | reverse complement strand
AAGAGTTACGTTAAGTGCTGAAACCTCAAATGTTCTTGAGGATATGTTTATGTTTCCAGAACTGTCTGAGACGCTGAAACTCCAGTTGTAATATCCAGGGCTTACGTTCTCAATATTTATTTTGCTTGTGTTTGAGAGTCCAGTTATTGTGAAAAAGCTCTTGTTTAATACGCTACCATTTGTATTTGAAAGAGAAAATGTGGAGTTTGCAAGGCTCCAGTCTGTTGCGTAAACTGAGAATGATATGCTAGTATTTGAAGTTGTTGAGTTGTTCGCAAGTCCAGACAATGTTATATTCGGAGCTATACTATCAAGTGATAGAACTGCAGATTCAACATTTATTCTAGAATAACTTATGTTTGTTACATTGTCAATTATTCTCTTTCCAGTTGAATTAAGCAAGCTTATTATTTTAGAGCCATCCCAGTTAAGTCCCAACGCCGAAAGAAGTTGTTTTATTATTGCAATAGCCCCTGCAACGTGAGGAGTAGCCATTGATGTACCAGTTTCTTGGGCATATCCTCCGTTTATCCATGTGCTGTTTATGTTAGTCCCCGGGGCAAGAAGCTCAACAAGACTGTTTCTGTTTGAATAACTATAATCTATATAATCTGACTTTGTTGTTGCGGCTACAGCAGTAACATTTGAAAGGCATGCTGGATAGCTTATGTTTGTTGCACTTCCATCATTTCCTGCTGCAGCAACAACAGGTATTCCTTTCGCAGCCGCTCCTGCAACTGCAAGTGTAAAAGCATCATTCCCATCGCATTGTGCATGCGTTTGATATGAACCGCCTCCTAGACTCATGCTTATGACAGATATGTTATACTTGCTTGCGTTTCCAACACACCAATTTATTGAGTCTATTACAGCGTTTGAATCACATTGTCCGTTACTATCGCACGCTTTCATCATAACTATTTTTGCTCCAGGAGAAACTCCATTTATACCTCCACTAGCTGCCACTATTCCAGAAACGTGTGTTCCATGTCCGTTATTATCCATTATATCATTAGGGTTAGAAATATTTGTAAGGTTGTAGAACGCATATCCTCCTATTACTTTGCTACAATTTCCAGATAAGAATTGGGCTTGAGAACACGCGCCAAGTGCTGAATGTGTATAATTTACTCCAGTATCTATTATGCATACGCTTTCCCCAGAGCCAGTAAGATTTTGCCCATTTATTTGGAAAGGACTTACGTTTGACGCGCCTATCAATGGCACAGAATCTTGAAGTTGTACACTCAATGCTGGGACTATTTTTATGCTGCTTATATCATTTCTTGTTGACAAGCTAGCAAGCTGCTCAGGAGTGACTTCAAGTGATATTGAGTTTGTGGTCTTTCCAACGTAAGATACGTCGTAATTTTCTGAGAGAGCGCTCGCAACACTGCTCTTTCTGTTTGCATTTGATAGTATCCCTAGAACATATAGCAGCCCAGTAGGCTGAGAGGGAGTAACAATAACATGTATAGTATTACTTTCAGATCCGGAGTAAAGTGATTTATCAATAGATAGAGCAATAGAATTAGAGAGAAGAAAGACAAGCATAAAGCAGCCAATAAGGCCAAACCATATTTTCATTAATATATGCAGTTTTAGAGTTATTTAAGTTTTTGTTGCCCTCTCTGTCAATATTTAAATATGCTAATATATCTCATAAAATATGGGATACCGCTCAAGGTATATCGCTTGTGCCGTTTTGTGCTCTATTTTTACAGGTTGTGCTTCTTCAAGTTACACACACTCTAAAAATGTTCCTTCTATCTCGAGCTCATTAAATCCAGGAGACGGCCTGCCCGAATCAAAGCCGGGGATGAAGGATAGCTTAAGGGACAAAGTTAAATCATTTTCAAATTTTATGGACAAAGACCTAAAGAACGCAGAAGACAGAGTGAACTCTGAACTTAATGATAATGTTTCAGCCTACGTTCCAGGAAGGCCAAGAATAGGCAAAGTAGGTCTTAAGGGAGAGAAGAGATATGGAGTTCAGTGGGATTTAAGATGGTAGTTTAAGAGAGGCTATAATAATTTTTCTCTAGTTCTTTTTCAACATCTTTCAGCGATGTCTTCTTTATTTCAGCTATTTTTTTGTAACTATATTCAACATTCAACGGAGTATTAGGCCAAGTTTTTTCAGGACTTAAGTAAGGACTATCTGTTTCGCACATTAGCTGCTTCAATGGAGTTCTAGAAACAACATTCTGAAAATGCTGACTGAAACTTACGTTCGCAGGTATAGAAAGAATCCAACCATTATTGATTATTCTATCGACAAGTTTCATGCTTCCTGAGAAACAATGCATTATCACCTTTTTTGCTCCAAGTTCTTCAAGTATCTCTATACATTCTTCCTCTGCTTTCCTTGAATGCACAACAATTGGCTTGTCAAGCTCTATTGCAAGAGATACAAATTTCCTGAATATCTTTTCCTGTCTTTCATGCTCTTCATCATCGACAGATTCCTTATAATCAATTCCAACTTCCCCTATTCCCCACACATCTGCTCTATGCTTCCGTATTCTGTTTATTATTTCATCTATCTCATCATTTCCGCATTTCAATCCGTCTATAGGGTAAAGCCCAAGGCAGATCTTTAAATTAGGGTGCTTCCACGCAATAAGAGATTCATTCGTCTTCTCATTTACTGCAGCACTTGTTATCATAATATCCTTTTTCTTGGCTTCATTAAGTATCTCTTCTGGTTTCTCACACATGTCTAAGTGACAATGAACATCTATTAACATGTTCTAGAAAATAAATTGAGCTTAATATTCTTTCCCATGCTTATTCTCAAGCAAGCCTATGCTCTCTTATGAAATCTGACTTAGCTTTCTTATACTCTTTCTCGCTCTTTCCGTCAAGACTTATTTTAAGTTTCTCATATTTATCTCTTAATTCCTTGTCTTCCTTAAGTCTTGACCTAATATTTTGGTATAATTCAATGTTTTTATGTCCTTGACGCATTATATGAATTTCTAGTATTATGTTTCCAACTTTTTTATGTGAGAAAGCTTCTCCCTTAACTATCTGCCCAGGCATAAACCCATATTTTTCAAGAGTTTTCTGTACGCTTTCAATATCATTGCATATAACCATTATATCTATCTCTTCCTTCCCAGCCATTGGAACAGCAAGTGCACCTACAAGTTCTATCTTGGCATCTGGAATAACACGTTGAATCTCATTTTTTGTATTATCATATAACTCAAACAATTCTTTAGAGGGAGATATTATCTTTATATTTTTCATTTCAATGCAAAGAAAGAGAAAATTACTTTACCTTAACTTTTGCAAGAGGTGTAAATCCTGTCCAAGCAACCTCAAACATCTGTTCAAGAGCACGTGCAAAAAAAGGAGTAGAAAGCCAGACTGCTACGTCATAGCTTGGATGTACAGATTTATCGTCAAGGAGCATGAACATAAGTTCTTCAGAGTCGGCAACAACGAATCGCGCATTGAGACCATTGGTTGACCTTACCTCCGCAACTTTTGCAAAATCCTTGGCGACTTTCATGTTCTCAGAGTTTATAGGAGCTGCAACTCTTATAACAACTCCACGTTTTCTAGCTTTCTCAAGGGCAGGCATTAAAGTTTCCATTTTTCTTGTTAGACCTTCAGCAGTTGTAACAAGGGTTATTGTTTTCTCAGCCGAACGGAACATCATATCAAGATGATTGTACATGTTCTGTCTTCCTCTTAGGCTTCCTGACAAATCAGAAGGTTCAACAAACTTTACTCCATTTGTGAACAAAGTGTTTAATTCCTCAAGAACTTCATCTCCCTGTAGCTTTTCAAGTCTCTTGCTCTTCTCTTGAGCCTCAACAACAAGATTTCTTTTAACTCTCTCAACAACTTCTTCCGGCTTCAGAGCTACGAACTTTATGGGCTTTCCTAGCTTCATTACTATGAACCCTTTTTTCTCAAGTGATTCAAGTATGTCATAGGTTCTACTTCTCGGAACATCAGATATGTTACTCAGCTCTCCAGCAGTGCTAGTTCCTCTTGAAAGAAGGGCAGTCCAAACCTTGGCTTCATACAAATTGAGGTCAAATATCTTCCTCAAACGCCCAAGAAATTCATCTTTGATTATCATTGTATGATTATAACCTAGAACTCTCGAGTAGTATTTAAATGTTTTTACAACCTACCCCTATAAAATTACGAAAAAACGACGAGAACTCTATTCTCTTTAACACTACAGTCCAGTGATGAACTAATCGCTTTTGAGAGTTCTAAGAATTTTATAGACTTTGCATTTACTCTTTCCTTGAGCTGCTTAACATTTTCAGAGAGCATTTTTTCAGTTTTCTCATCGGTGAATATAGTCATAGGCACTTCCTGCTTTTTCACAAATCCTGCTTTCTTTCTCTCTGCCTGTATCTTTCTAGCTACTTCCCTCATATATCCTTCAGCCTCAAGTTCAGGAGTCATATTTACATCAAGCTCAACTTTAATCTGTTCTCCTGTTTTCGAAATTACTTTTTTAACATTAAGCTGCCTTGCAATAAGCTCTTGCACACTTTTTGACATCTTTTCCTTTGAAAATATAGTTGCAGATGCAAGAGGCCAACGTAGTCCTATCTTTGATTTATCTCTCTCAGAAAGGCCTTGTTCAAGCATAGAGAACAAAATCTCAAACTCATTTTCTAGATTTTTGTCAACTTTTTTCTCAGCGCATTCTGGGAATTCAGAGAGATGTACACTTTCTTCTTTAACTTCCCCATTTTCTCTTAATGACTGCCATATATTTTCAGTTATGAATGGTACAATTGGAGAAAACATAACAAGAAGGCCATTACGTATATTTCTTAGAACTTTTCCAGTTTCATCTGACCTGTCTCTTATCATTTGTATATACCCTCTGCTTAAATCATGTATCAAGAACTGCTCAAGAGCTTGAACTACATCGAAGAATCTATATTCAGTATATGCTTTCTTTACATTAGAAACTAGGCTATTGTATTTTGACATTATCCATAAATCTTCTATCTCTCCAGATTTCCCTTCTTTTGGAGTTTGATTTGTGAATGTGTTTATGTTTCTGAGCATCATTGCAATCTTCTGGAATTCAGCTAGTTCTTTCTCAACGAATGCAAAATCCTCTCCTTTCGAAACTTTTGCAAAATAATATCTAAGATAATCACGACCATATCTCAATGTAATTTCAGCAGGAGATATAGCATTTCCAGCAGACTTTGAAAGCTTCTTTTTTCCTAAATCAAGAACCATTCCATGCATTACTATATTCTTGAATGGCTTTTTACCGAATAGTATTTCAGACAAAATTATTTGAGAGTTCCACCATCCTCTTATTTGGTCTTTACCTTCTATATTAAGGTCTGCTGGCCAGAATTCATCGAATTTATCTTTCTTTCTTGGATATCCTAATGCTGCCCAGCTTGCAACTCCTGAATCAAACCAAACATCCATAACTTCAGGAACTCTTTTTAGGGTTATTCCATCTTTTTTTATTGTTATTTTATCTATCTCTGGCTTATGCAAATCTTTTATTTTAACACCACTAAGCTTTTCAAGTTCTGAAACGCTTCCAACTATCATCTTTTCTCCAGTCTTTTCATCATACCATATAGGCAATGGGGTACCCCAGTATCTCTGCCTTGAAACAGGCCAGTCACTTATACCTTCAAGCCATGCTTTCATTCTCAGCTTAACCCAAGAAGGTAACCAGACAACTTTCTCGTTTTCCTCAAGAAGTTTCTTCTGTATCTCAGATATTTTAAGGAACCATTGTGGCTGAGAAATCATTATTAGAGGAGTTTTATCTCTCCAGCACATAGGATATTCGTGTTCATATTTTCCTTCGTGCACCAGATGCCCTGAAGCTTTAAGGTCTTCAATTATTTCATTATTCGTGTCGAGTACTTCTTTCCCAGCATATTTACCTGCTTCTTCGGTGAAATTTCCTTCAATGTTTACTGGAGACAAAATCTCTAACTTGTTTTGCCTTCCTACTTCAAAGTCTTCCTTACCATGCCCTGGAGCACAATGTACAAGTCCAGAACCATCTTCAGTTGTTACATACCTCGCGCTTGGAACTACTCTATAACTGTTTCTCGGTTTCATTTTTATGTTAGAAGAAAGAGGATTTGTATACTCAATTCCAACTAGCTCGCTTCCTTTAACTTCAGATACTACTTTATAACCAGATTCAATAAGAGTCATTATAGGC
>DAIEOU010000030.1:5967-6232 GCA_027348755.1 archaeon | reverse complement strand
TTTCTTGAACTTCTTTCTTTTCATTCTGAACATCCAAACTTGCCTCAACCTCTTGTTCCATTATGTATTCTGTTATATCAAATATATAAGCTTTCTTTTGCTTCTTCGGAACGAGAATGTTTAAATAATAATACTAATCAGCGTCTAGATATTCTTTTGATTAGTTGTCTAAACCAAAGTGAACGTCAAAATCATACTCTTCAAATTCTATTCCGTACGAAGCAGAAGAGTACTGAAACGCTCTTTCTCCCGGAATACCTCTCTT
>DAIEOU010000030.1:0-5957 GCA_027348755.1 archaeon | reverse complement strand
TTTAGGTAATCTTGTAATTCTTCTAAACTCTTGAAGTCCTGCGTTAGTTTAACTGATACCCCTATTTTTAAGGGAGTGTTAGAAGTCCAATATACTCTACCAAACATGCTGTCGCTTGTTGGCCCGTGACCTAGACCCTGGCCGTATTCTAACTTGACTGAATGAACTCTCTCTTTATCCTCTTCTAAGGCAAGCAATTTTTCATATATTTTTTGTCTCTCTACAGGTATGTTTAGATCTCTGAAGACTATATCATAAAGCCGACTCATAGAAATCTCCTATTATCTGAGATTATAAACATTGTTGTCATTTTCAGTATGCATATTTCAATAGAAATGGTTGGTGATTTAATGCCCCGACCGGGATTTGAACCCGGGTTTAGGCCGCGAGAGGGCCTCGTCCATGACCTCTAGACTATCAGGGCGTTATATGAGCGTGTGTGAGAGCATTTAAAAGCGTTCTGATTTGGAATCTATAATGAACAGACCAGAGTTTTATGTTGGAAGTTATAATAGAAGCGTGGACGATAAAGGTCGGGTTGCCTTGCCAGCTCAGTTCGGACTGAAGGAGAATGATATAGTTTATTTTAAAGAAATCTGCGGAGAAATAAGATGTTTTGATGAGAGAAATTTTGCAAAACACTCTTCTAGTCTTAATGCGAATGATTTCATTGAATATCATTATGCATCAGTGCAGCAGGAACACAGAGTAAATTTTAATGGTTGCCTAAAATCTGGACTTGAAGTTGTTGTCGAGGGGAAAGGAATTTATTTTAGTGTTTCTGAAAAGAACAAATAGCCCCACCCGGATTCGAACCGGGGTCTCAGGCGCCAGAGGCCTGCAAACTTGACCGCTATTCTATGGGGCTTCTTGAATTTGCATGAAATCAAGGTTTTAAACTTATCTCATTCTAAAGCTTTAAATCGTGGCTTGACTTCAAAAAAATATGTTAAGAAGGACTCACCTTGCTATAGCCCTTGCAGTGGCTCTGCATTTCATGAGTCATGTTTCACATGAATATATATTTCTAGCAATAGTTCTTGTTGCGACTGTAATTCCAGACATTGATTCTGGCTTCTCTGCTTTGGGGAAACATTGGTTCTCAAAACCAGTTCAGGCAATAACTTCGCATCGTGGTTTCATACATAGTTACACTTTCTGCATCGCACTTTCTATAATTATAGCTTTAATATATCCTATAGCAGCATTGCCTTTCTTTTTAGGATACTCATTCCATCTTCTTGCAGACAGCTTTACAGTCCAGGGCATAAAGCCTTTCTGGCCTTTCAAAGGCGTTTCTAAGGGTCCTGTAGTAGTAGGCGGAGCGGTTGAAGATGCTATATTCTGGAGCTTTGTGATACTTATAGTAATATTCTTTATCACTCTTTTTATCTAAGAAAGATTTTTATACGTCGGCGACCTTTTTAAGGTATGATGTGGTGGCTATTTGTGGTTATTGTTGCAGTTGTATTCTATTTTGTTCTTAAGTATCAGAATCTCCATGGGCATATAACCCATTTGGCAGTACTTTCCCTTCTATTATTCTTTGTACTTTCTGTGTGGTATGTATATAGCACGAACAGTCCAAACTTAAATACTCTTGATGGAGTAGTTGCTTTCATGAAGGTTTATGGCACTTGGATATCTGCAGTATTTAGCAATACAAATGGAGCGGTAGGATACATAGTTCATCAGAACTGGACAGGGAATTCAACTATATCTGGATAAAATGAAAATTCAAATATTGGTGCTAAAATTTCTCTTTATAGCAGCTTTGTTCATTATAAGTAATCATAACCTCCATATACAAAATTCCACTGATCTTGCAACATTCGGAAACCTATATTATAACTGGTTAAACATCATATTTATACACGCAAGAAATCTTACTGCTTATGCAGTGCATGCCGACTGGCTTCCTCAAGTCAATCAGACAGTATCAAACTTTTCTGGATAATTTGATAGATTTTTATACCCTTTCTTCTCTTTTCAGGCATGCCTCTATGGCTCAGTGGTAGAGCGCGTCCTTGGTAAGGACGAGGTCGCGAGTTCAATCCTCGGTAGAGGCTTTCACTAATTATTTAAACGCTGATTTCTCAGATTGAATATGGAATTAAAAGAGATATCTGAAAAGTTTAATCATGTTGGGAAGAAGTATAAACTTCCAAGCTTTGAGGATATAAACAAGGAGTTTGAGATAGAGAAGATAGACAGAGACAGTCAGATTATACTTAGGGTTGTGAGAAAAGTGATGATGGAGAAGATTGTAAATCTTTTAGGGCTCTTAGATATGTTCATATCTCCTAACAATGTGCCAAGAGTTTACATGCCATATCTAAAGTCTATGAGCCCTGAGGAAAGAAATGATATGGTTGAGCTCTATGATAATTTTTCTTCACTTACTTTAGATTGCCTCCCTCTTGAACTTGGATATTCAGAGAAAGATGAAGCAGAGGTTATATTAAATATACTTGAGAGATGGAAGAAATCAAAGCCATCCTTGAGTAAGATGTTTGCAAAGATGAAGAAGCCTTCTATATTAGAAAACAAGAAAGAGAAAAGTTATTTTGGCTGATTTTTTATAAGGCTGTATAAATCGTCAAGAGATATTTCCAAAGCAGATATGGGCATTTTTATATTCCAGTTTCTAAGGGTCTCAGGGTGCATTTCTCCAAAATATCCTATACTCTTTTTGCCAACTATTATTGAAGCAGTTCTTCCATCTATGAATCCAGGGCTGTTGCTTTCCTTAAGAGTATATTCAAGCCCAGTTATTTTTAATATATAATCAAGAACTTGTTTTATTTCTGTAAAATTAGATGGAGAGCAAGCTATTACAAGATTTTCAGTCTCCTTTATGCCTGACTTTTCAGATTCTTCTGGAGTGAATACTGTCCCCATCTCGAATATTCTCTGAGGATATTCATTGTCTTTATTTCCTGCAAACGTTCTCATGGCAGCTATCATAAGATTCGGTCTAAGAAACTTATACTCTGTTTTTGAGTTCTCAAGTTCTAATCTATATTTTTCAGGAATGCCTGCAAGAGCAATTTCATCAGGCTTTACTAAATGGAATGAAGAAATTTCATCAAATCCGAGGCCCACTAGAAGATGGGTTAGTGTTTTTTTGAATATAGACATCTCAGATTCTTCTCCTATTGTAGATATCTGAGGTATCTCTGGAACAATATTCTCATAGCCGTATGCTATTGCTACGTCTTCAATTATATCTACTTCATGAAGAATGTCTGTTCTCCAAGCAGGTACGCTGACATTGCCCTTAGAGTATTCATGGCCCATTTTCGGAAGAAGTTTTGAAAGCTCTTTTTCGCTAAGTTCTATTCCAAGAAGAGAGTTTATGTTCTCTAGAGATACTTTTATTTTATCAGGACTCAAGTTAGGCGTAATAATCTTCTCTTTATCATATCTTACTTCAACTGCATTTATTTCTCCACCCATATCTGCGAGAGTTGTAACAATTATGTTAAGTGTTTTCTTGAGTGAATTTAAGTCTGATCCCGAACATTCTACGAAAACTTCTTTTGTAGAAGTTGTGACTCGTCCAGTTTCATTGCTGTTTATAATTGGAGGCATTGATAGTATATTTTCTTTGGAATCTACGAAAACTGGATATAATTCTCCTTGAAGTAAATGTGCAAATTCCTTGCCAGTAGGATGTTTCTGGAGTATTTCTCTTCCAGACATTTCTCTATCATATTCAAGAGGCTTGAAACGTATTTCTTCTGGTTTTCTAGCCTCAAATTTTATAGGAAATGATATCTTATCAAGTGGGTATATGCCTATAGCTATTTTTTTCCTATTTCTTCCAAGGGTTGAATGAAGTTTCTCTTGTAAGTCTATTATTCCTTTTATTTTATCTTCATCAAATGATAATTTTTTAACTATTGCGCATACAGTATAGGGTCTTACAGATGAAACTGAGTTTTCTACTTTAACGAATTTATTTTTTTCATTCGCTTTTATGCGATATTTTATTTCAGAATGCTTACCTATGAATGCTTTAAAAGATCTCATAAATCCTTCTAGTGAAAGAAGGTCTGGCCTGTTTGGTAAAATTTCAAGCTCTATTTCATTTTCGCTTATTGATTCAAGGTTTGTACCAAACATAGATATCTTCTTCTCTATTTCTGGATTAAGCTTCATGTGCTTCTCAAATTCTTTTCTTGGAAACTTTACAGAGGCCATTATAGTATTATTTTCTTCTCCCTTATATCTTTAAGGTCATTTTCATACATTTCTCTAAGGTCTGCTATTTTATATTGCTCAAGAACTGCCCTGTCGAATCCTGGTCCCCATGCAAGAACTGGGATGTACTCTCCAAGCAATGGCACTGTCACTTCGGGTCTTAATATTCCTGCTCCCCCTATTTCCATCCATTTCTTTTTTATATTGTTGTATCCATATACTTCAACACTTGGCTCAGTGTATGGGAAGAATGAAGGCACGAATTTTACCTCTGAAAAACCCATCTTCTTGAAGAATTCTCTTAGATATCCTAATAGATTTCTAAAATTTGCTTTTGGATCTATTACTATGCCTTCAGCTTGATTAAACTCAAATCCATGACTCCAATCAACAGTCTCGTTTCTGAAACATTTACCAATTGCGAAGAATTTTCCTCTTTTGTCTTTCATCTTTCTAAGACTTGCAAGAGTTTGGGCAGAAAGGCAAGTAGTATGTGTTCTAAGTACTACTCTTTCAGCTTCGCTCTTTTTCCATTCATACTGCCATCCCTTACTTCCATGTACTCCTGTTTCGTGAGAGCTCTTTACGGAAGAAACTAGCTCTTTATCATCAGGCAGTTTTCCATTTACTCCTTTTATAAAGAATGTATCCTGCATCTCTCTGACAGGATGATCTTGTGCAGTGAAAAGTGCATCAAAGTTCCAGAAGCTTGTTACTGCTTTGTTCCCAGACATCTCTTTGAATCCCATTTCAAGCCATATCTTCTTTCCTCTTTCTATAGCTTCATTCATGAAATGCCTTCTTCCGCCTATTAATCTCGGGACCTGAGCAGACATGTCGTATTTTCTGAATTTCTTCTGTTTTGACCAGTTCTTTATCATATCTGGAGTGAGCTCCTCTATTAAGTCTGACTTGAAAACTTTTCCAGATATATTTTTTCCAGATTCTGTAAGATTTATTTTTATGCTTGACTTTGTTTGAACTATAATTATATCTTTCCTTTTTTTTAGATTATCAAATGCAAATTTTTGTTCTGGACTTAGCGAGTCTATGTACAATGGAAGAGAATCAATAAACTGCTCTTCCAGACTTTTTTTTATTATTTCTTCTTTTGTAGCGTTAAGAGATATTTTTCCGTTTGAGAGTGTTATGAATGCTTTTCCTTTAAGTATTCCTAATGATACCTTGAATTCATTTTCACTAAGCTTTGAAGATTTCTGGGCTTCTTCGAGAGTGCAATGCCCGTTCTTCTCAAGAAATGAAAGGAGCTGTCTTTCAGGAAGATGGTTCTTTTTATAATATATTCCGTTTGTTCCAAGTTCAACAGCTTCTCTTTTGTTTATTACAAGTTTTAAGAGGCCTTTGTTTTCAAGAAGCCTTAAGCCCCTTATTATTGAAACTTCATCAAGCCCGGACTTGCTTAATATCTCATCAAAAGACAAACTTAAGAAAGGTACTATCTTTCTTTCAATAGGAGAAAGTCTATCTGATATATCTCCTTCATTTGAGTTATCTTGCATATTTCGGAGACGATTGCATTGGTTAAAAAGATATTGCTTTGCTTGCCTGCTCTGAAGAGCCTCCAAGTGAAGATATGAGCGAATGGACTTCTTTTAACTCTCCCCTTAAGCCTAATTTTGTTTTTGCCTTTCTACAGAATGATATATTCTGAGACATTCTTGCAAGAACTCTTGCTTTCTCTGTCTTGCTAAGTGTGCTAAGGCGTTTTATGTCGAAAGTTATAATGTTAT
>DAIEOU010000002.1 GCA_027348755.1 archaeon | reverse complement strand
GAAAACAGGTCCTACTTTCATGCTGTACCTCCCTTGATAACGTTTTGAATAGTTTTATAGTAATTGCTTATTTTATTTGTTGCAAACTTGAAATTGAAATAATTTTCGGCTAGGTCAGCCATTTCTTTATCTATGTCAACATTATAAAATCCAGGTCTATACAGCCTGCCGCAACCTAAATGTAGTTTATCGGGAATCATTTCTTTCTCTCCATATATGCAAAAAGAACCGAAGACATTAAAAATATTGCTGAAGCCGCAACTAATGCAAATGAAAACTGCTCGAGAGAAGAATGAAATGCAAATAATAACGCAACTTGTAATACAACTGGAATGACTAACCATTTAGCATGTCTAAGCCTGTCTCTTGCCAAATTATATAGAATAAAAAGGTTGGAAAATGCAAGAAGAATCATTGCAACTGACACAGGAAGAAGTATTGAGACTGCTTCTTGAACTATTTTACCAGAGAATAGAAATACAATCATTCCTGGGAAAATGTAAACTAAAATTAACCAAACTATTGCTACTGCTCCTACCAAGAGTGCAGCAGTCTTGAGAGCTTTTCTAGCTGACTTCTTGTTTTCAGC
Organism: archaeon; assembly: GCA_027348755.1. Classification (GTDB taxonomy): domain Archaea; phylum Nanobdellota; class Nanobdellia; order Pacearchaeales; family GW2011-AR1; genus DAIEOU01. The sequence goes on along the minus strand of DAIEOU010000002.1, from coordinate 13,317 downwards.
TTCTGCAGTTATTGGGAACATTGCTCGACTTATAGGCTGTGTTCCAGTGAATATTATTTTAGCTATTGTTGAAGATATCGCATAAACTCCAACTAGCTCTGCAGAGAAGAAACGCTTTGCAAGTATTATATCTAAGCTCAAGAAAAGTATTATCGCAAATGTGGCAAGGAATACTGGCCGAGCATACGAATATATTCCCTGTACCTTTGCCTCTTTTCTCTTAGATGAAAACACTCCTCTGAGCTGAATGAATGAGAATGAGAATGCTATTAATGAACCAATTATTATCCCAGTCATTGCTCCGTAAACTCGCCATCCAATTAAAACAAGTAGAACGCCGATAAGAAGCTTGAATGAGCCTTCAACAATCATATTGTTTCCCAAACTCTGGAATCTCTTAAGCCCTTGAAGAGCACCACGATTTATTGGTGCGAGAAATGAAGTATATAATGCGACTCCTGCAAGAGCTACCAACCAGTACTGTATGTGAAGAAAGGACGAAATGAATAATCCTAATATGAGATAGAACACAAATAACAAACTTGCATTTTTTCCTGCTTTCCTTATAGCTCTATAAAGTATGTCTTTAATCATTGACGCGCTTTTCTCTTTTACAGTATATTTTGATATGACTGTCTGAATGGACTCTGAGAAAATTGCAAATATTATGACGAAATAAGTAAGAGTGCTAAGTACACCGTAATCAGAGAGGCTTAAGAGGCGGACCATCGCGAGGCTATATATAAGATTAAGGACGTTAAAGAAATTAAAAGTTATAAGAAGTATAAGGCTTCCGCCTATAATTGTCTTTGAAAGTTTCATCTTATGAATATTCCGTCCCTAAATATCCATATTCCTATAATTACTATTACAATCTGGAATGCCCAAATCATCAGAACTGCTCTCTTTTCAGTAGGCTTTATGCCTATGCGCTTCATTATCCATATAGACAAGTGAGTAAGACCGTATATCTTAGGGTACTTTAGATCTAGAGAGCCATCTTTCTTTGGAACTCCGAAAGATTGTTTTACAAGACCTCCACGAGCCTTAAGGACTGTCTCTATAATGTAAGGTATAAAGAAAAAGACTGCAATTCTCTCGAAATTACCTAAAACAGCCATTACTGCTATAAGACTTCCAACTGAATAAGTTAGGACATCGCCAGGAAATACTTTTGCAGGAACTTTGTTATACCATAGAAAAGCAGCAAGAGAAGCAACCATGCATAAACCTATTATAGATAGCCAAGAGCTTCCGGTGAAGAATGATACGAAGCTTAGGCCTCCTATGATTATTATTCCTTGCCCGGCCTCAAGTCCATTAAAACCTGCAAGAAAGTTGAAAGTTGTTGTTGCTCCAATTATGCCTAAAGGAATTATTATAAGAGGATATATTATTCCAATGTTTACAGCTCCTAGAAAAGGAATGTTCAGACTGTCATGACCTGCATTTATGACCATTAAAGGTATTGCTGCAAAAAGCATCATTAACAAGCGTGAGCGCCTTGATAAGCCTCCACGTTGCCATCCAAGAAGATCGTCTATTAATCCTATTCCAGATGCTATAAGCACGACATTAAGTAAAGCAAGAGATTCTATTATAGCATCTGTTGATTTGAGATAGAAAACACGATAAGCTATGAAAAGAAGAGTTCCTACAATGAAGCCTAAAACTGTTACTATGCCTCCTGAGCCTGCGACTTTATTTGAAGAGAGTTTGTTCATGTCTCCCCATAGAAGGCCTATCTGTTTTGCCTTGCGTATCCATAAAGGAAGTATCGCGAAGGCTATGAGAAAGCTTGCAAGTATTGGAACAATAAGCATATAATCAATCATCTTGATTGTATAAGTGAAGGATCTGGATAATCTCTAAGGAGATATGTCTGATTAACACTAATGCCTGCAGGGTAGCTTACATTCCATATTCTTATAGGCCCGGCAATATTGTTTCCACGAGAGTTTGCATAAGGCGTCTGATCCACAAGTATGTCAGTGTTGTCACTTATATAATGCTGGCTCTTTAGCATTGAGACAAGTATATCATCTTCTGAGTGCGCGAGCTTGAAGTAAGGATCTTTCTGATTGAAAAGATAAAGTCTCGCAAGCTGTGAATGAACTACTCTTGGACTAAGGTAGAACAAAGCATGATTAGGCTGTATTATAAGTTGCTGGCTGTTTTGCAATCCTATTACAGGCATTTCATATATTCCTGCATCAATTCCTGAACCGAAGTCTGTAAGTGTTCCATTTGAGTATGCATATCTCAAAGGAAGAATGTACTGTTGATTCTGATAATAGTAAACGCCCATAGGCTGTGCGGCAGAACCGTTGTTTGGTTGGTCAACGAGAACTCCTATAATTGCAGCAGTTGAAGCTGGGAGGAACACATCTGTTCCATTCTGACTGTATGTTATGTCCTGATCAAGTGCCGAGTTTCCACTGAAAACATACAGAGTTGAATTCTTTCTTTCTTGAGTTTGTGAATCATCTGCCATAAATGTAGGTATCCAGCTGTATCGGTCATAATGTTGGTCGCTTCCTATGCTTGCATATGCTGCATATTTACCTATATCTGTTGAATCTATAAGGAAGTTTGTGACATTGTGAGCGTAGAAGAAATCAAGAGCTTCTTTGTCTCTTGTTCCTGTTAGAGCATAACGTCCCATGAGGAAGTCCCAGTATGTAAGTACATTTCCTCCGTCAAGAACTGTTGCCCTGTCTCCTATAGACTGCACCCAGTATCCATAATCCCACCAATGAGCGAAAACAGCATTTGTTGGAGTGTTTTGTCTAACCCAACTCATTGCATACTGCCATTGGTGCGTGTACAAGTTAGGAACGTATGCCTCTGCTGTCTGTGCACTCTGCTGATAGAATACATAAGCTGCGTATATTAAAGAGAGAGCTACAAGTATTGCAAAAAATATCTTGAATCTCTTATATCCAGTATCTGGTTTTCCTTTTATATCCAAGAATAAAGCAACAGCAAAGTATGAACCCATTATAGCTGCAGGAGGAACAAGAATAAGGACTAGTCTAACTGCTCCTTTTACTGATATTAAAGTGAGGAAGAACATTATAGTTAGAACGATATAATCAAACTTTATTTCTTTTAGTGCTGCCTGACGTCCTTCCTTGTATACCTTTCTTATAACATATATGAACGCAATAACAAAGACAAGCATTCCTATACCGTAGAATGCATGACTTGTGAAATTCTCTCCGTTGAATGTGCTTGATGCACTATATCTGCTGAACAATACTGCAAATATCATGAAAGCGTAAGATAAAGTTAGTGAAATGCGCTCTTTTCTCTGCAATGGCTCTAGAGCTTTGTACATCATGTACACAGAACCAAGAATAAAGGCTGTGAAGAATATAGGTATGCTTCCTATGTAAGGCCCGAAGCTTCCTGCAAGTTCTGAAAGATAAGGAACTCTATTTTGAGCAACTGTAAGATTGAATCTGTCTGTAGGAGCTGGACTTATGAGAAGACCAAGAATTGTTACAAACATTCCCCATACATATTTAGGACCGAACAAACCAAGAAGAAGTATCAAACCTAGAACCATCACTATAAGGGTAGACTTAATGAAACCAGGAACATTAGGCCAGAACTTTATTCTATTTGCTATATAAGGCTCGTATATCAAATAATGGAATGCTATGAGTAGGCCTACGAATATTGGGAAGCTCTGGAAGAATGACATGAGAAGAGTGAATATTGTATACCTTACAGAGAAATCTAGAAGGAATATTGGAGGAATTGCAAGCCATATAAGATAGACATAAACTTTCCTTTTGTCAAGTCCACCGAGGAAGAATAGAACAAGAACTGCTGGAGCAAGTATTATTGAGGTAAGATAACCTCCACCCCATACTATATAGAATATACCTGTTGCAAGACCTGCAGCAATCGCTAGTGTAAGTTGAGTCCAAAGCTTCTTGGCTTTCCATGCACACATGAAAAGATATAGAGAAAAGAAGAGGAAGAATACGAATGTACCTTGCTTGTCCGGAATTCCTGCAATTGTTCTTGGAAGAAGAACTGGAATTAAAGTCGTGAACAAAGCTGAAAGTATTCCAAGAATGTTTGCAGCAGGCTTTCCTACATGATCTGCGAAAACTTTTCTAACAAACAAGAATACAAATATTATTCCTAAGCAGAACATGAAAACTGGGTATAATACAGCTGACTGAGCAACAGATGTTGAGCCAAAGTATCTTGCTATATCATGGAACCAAGCCATGAAGTAAGCATGAGCCACGAAATCTATGTGCGTATTAACGCCCAGAGGGAAATTCCTCATGAAATCTATGTCCATGAGACTTCCGTGCTCAACAATGTATCTCGACCATCTTAAGAAAAGGAAAGGGTCAAGGTCAGGGCCTAAAGTCCAGTTTCCGGTTGTTATATCTTTAAGGTTTGGAAGGCCTAGAGTTCGTATGTATTCTGCAAGCCAGACGACGAGTGCGAGCAAAGCATAGCTTATTAGAACATAGTTCTTTTTGAAGAAATCAACCACTCCTTTAAGCCTTATTTCGACTATATTTTCAGATTCCATAGACAAATGGAATACCAAAAAGGGCTATATAAAGCTTAAGTATATCTAGTCAGAAAAGAAGAGGAGTCACATAAACCTCTAGAAGAGCAGCTATAAACAGAACAACTACTGCTAGAATTATTAGATTAAGTGAATCCTGAAGAACTTCCCAGAACTTTTCTGTTCCATATTCATGCCTTATAACTGCTACTGAAACAAGGCCTCCAGCTATAGCAACTATGAAATAAGAAGCTATCTCTGGAATTCCATGAATCATGTAACGTGCTAGTCCAAGAGGAAGCTCAGCTAGCGAGGGACGACTAAATATACCTACAGCTGCCGCAATTACAGAAGCGTTCCAGGCAAGAACAAAAATTACTCCTGCTCCGAAAATGAGAGAGAAGATTAGAGTGAAAATAAGGACATATATGTTATTTGAAAATATGAGGAAAAGCCTCTCTGTTCCATTTGTGACGAATCCTGTCCCTGCCGTTGTGCTGTTTATACCGTACTGAGATATGCATTGCTGAACTGTGCTTGGTCTGTTTATTACACAATATGTATCTATTTGGGCTGCGAAACTCTGAGTGTTTGAAAGAACGACGTACCAGAAACAAAAAGCTACAACGAAACCGAGGAAAAGCCATAAGAATGTCATCAAGGCGTGCTCATGTTCTCTCAACAGACTTATCATGCTCCTTGAAGGAACTATCTTCTTCTCTTCAAAACGCAATGTGTAATATACGAAAGGCATTGAGAACATAACTGTAAACATTACGACTAGAATTCCAAGATATTTAGAAAGAACTGCGTCTGAGGAAAAGACCCAATTTACTATGAGAATTGAAAGTGTAGCGTAGAAAAGGCCAACAAAAAACATCTCCCAAGGCCTTCTCTCGGCCTTTTTAGGATTAATAAGCATCTCTAACATGTATATTTATACGAAGAGAGGTATATAAAAGTTGGTCAGAAATATGTAAATATTATTTAGATACCCCGAAAGCATAACCATTGCCGCCGTTCCAACTGCCGCCATCGACGTCAAGCCTGCCGTAGCCAAAGTCCCTGTCGGAGCCCAACCCGGCAAATCTGATGGTTGGAGAATCAACTTTTCCAAAACTCCAGACATAAGGCTTGTTTCTGAATTTATCAGCCATCTCACCCAACTTTGCCGCTCCTTCCTCGCCTGCAAGAGCAATGACGAAAGGATTCTTTTCAAGTTCCCTGCTTGTCTGAACTTCTGTCTTAAAACCGAACGGAACATATCTTACTGAGCTATCTTTTGCCTCAAGTCTCCTTACTAAATAGGATTCGTCCATTTTTACTTGCCCGTTTTTTAATTGCCCGTTTTTTAATTCTGGGCTGTCCTGAATATAAGCTCCCTTGTCTGGAACATAAAGTATTCCGTTTGATGCCCTTAACCATGAACTCTTCATCAGGTTTCTGACTGTTTCTGAATATTTTCCTGACCTGTCTGCAACTAGAGCATCATAAGCAAGAGAAACTGTTTCTGCATAAGTTGGCATTCTTAATCCTGCTGATTCTATTCCTAACCTGACTGATGTATAATTTCCGCTGCCAAAATAAGGTGCGAGAAATGTAATCTCGCCTTTTCCGTGAGGCACAGTTATTTCTGCTTCGGGTACAAACATAGGTGCCTGCTTTGGAATCTGCCTTACTTTCATAAAAATCCTATAAACAAGATGTATTTAAATCTTTTTATTATGTTATTACTTGTAAGTTAAAACAAACTAGTGTAGAGAAAGACTGATTTTAATGGCCATGTCGACCTTTGACATGAGATCGCTGCTTAAAGAAGATACTTTTCTTGATATACGAGATTTGTCGATTGTAGTTATCTGATTAAGCATAATTGTTGAATCTTTCTCAAGATGAGAATCTGAACGTAGCAGTTCGACATTTGTGGGATAGCTCTTGCTCATCTTTCGAGAAGTTAAAGGAGCTATGATCGTAGTTGGGCTGAATTTATTTCCAACATCATTTTGTAATATTATGCAAGGCCGAACTCCACGCTGTTCACTACCTTTTGTTGACTCAAGATTTACAATGACAATATCTCCGCGTCTAAAATCTACCATTCCCAATTCAACTCAGAAGTTGCAGCCTCAAATTCCTGAGTTATCTTCAGGCTTTCCTCTGCTATCTCGGAATATCCCTCAATAAGCAAATCGTGCTTGCTCCGATTGTTTTGCTCTATTTGTCGCATCATATTGACTATGACCTCTTCGTAAGTTTCTCGTCCAGATTTCATTCTGTCAAGTGCTTTCTTTACATTTTCATCAAGCTGTATAGTCGTAACCATGTATACTATAGTGAAACTATAGTATATAAATATTTACACTTCGAAGAGAGATTGTTTAAAAACAAGCTCAGCTTATTAGCTGCTGGAGCTGCATTGTGTAAAAAGATTCTTGGTTCTTAAGTTGGTGATATGCAGTCTTTAGCTGTTCAAGCTGACTTTCAACAACTTTAGCAGCTTCATCTGGCGTCTTTAGAACAACTACGCCAGCCCCGACTTCAACATAAAGTTTCTTTTCTGCATGTCTAGATGCAGGCATGTAAACTCCGCGGCCTAAAGGAGCAAGTATTTCTTTTTCATCTGAAGACTGTAAATGAGAAAGTGACTTTGAGAATTCATCGAGCTCTAGAAGTTCCTGTTCTATGAACTGAAGCTGCTGCATTACCTGACTATATTGTTGGTCAAGCATTTGAAGTTGCATGAATTTTTCTTGCTCTTCTGCCATACATATTCCTTGTTTAGAACGTTTAAAAAGTTATTCTATTATTTTGCATAGAGATTCAAACACTTTGTTCTGAAATACTTTTTTTACAGAACATAACTTTTTGATTATTACTCGTCTGTTGATTGTGAATAACCTTTGGGGTCTTACAGTGCTCTTGAAAGGAAGCTTGCCTTGCTCAAAATCTTGTTTCTCTATTTTAATCCCTGAAGCTGATGGATTGCTTGTAACAAGGCAGCATATTCTGTCCTCCGCAACATTAAAAGCTGAATTTGATATTATAAGAGCTGGACGCATCTTAGCCCCTGTAAGATCAGAAAATGGGAATGGTATAAGAACTACATCGCCCCGATCATACATTATTCCACCTCTCGTCAAACTTGTTTTCCCAGTCTTCAGTTAAAGAATATTCCGATGCAAGCATTACCATAATGCTTTCTTTATCATCGGAATCAATCTTATCAAGTTCGTCAATCCTTCGGCTTATGGCCTTTCTCACAAACTCGCTCCATTTTATTTCAGAATATTTGCGCATTTTCTTGTATACTTCATCATCTATAGATAAGGTTATATTGGTCATTTTTATATAAGTGAGGTCACTTATTTAAGCTTTACTCTCAATAAGCCAGACTTCTAGAGATTCGAAGTCGAGGGATTCTGTAGCAATAACCATCTTTTTCATTCCATTTTCATGTATTATTTCATTTATCTTCTCTCTTGGAGTTAGAGATGAAAGAACAATTAATATTTTTCCTTTGCTTTTTAGGTGATCTGGAGCCTGAGAGAGGAAAAGGCAGAGCCATTCGTCTCCGCGTTCTCCTCCAGAGGTTATGAGCTCGCTTTCTGAATCTTCACGCTCATCCTTTGGAAGATAAGGAGGATTGCATACTATTAAATCAAACTTTTCGGATATATTTGAGAACATGTCTGAATGTATTGCAGGAATTCCCTCTTTTTTTAGAGAGACAACTGCTTCAGGGTTTATGTCTGCTGCTAAAACTGACTTGGCTCCCGCCTTCAAGGCTGCGCGAGCCTGAATTCCTGAGCCGGAGCCTAGATCAAGAACAGATTTATCTTTGGAGTATTGCATAACAAATTTTTCTAGAAGATATGAGTCTTCCCTAGGCTCGTATATCATTTTGAATTAATTATAAGAGAAGTTATTAGAACTATAAATATCGGAGTGCCTATGATTGTGTTTATGGCTCCTGCAATGAGAGGGTCGAGCGCGAGAGAGAATGTTTGACTTAAAGCATATAGGATTATGAATATACTCAATAACTGGAAATAATTCTTAGCTGCAAAATTAAGTGATTTCTTTATGGAACTGAAAACCCAGGAGCCATCAATAAGACTTATGAAAGGGAGAGCTGATAAAAATACTATCCCGAATATAAGAGAGATGTAAAGAATGAAGAATAAAACTTGCGCTGCTGATAAAGAAAGAGATAAAGAATCACCGATACCTATTGAAATCTTGTTTATGAATATAAGACCTAACGCATAAATTCCAGCTATTAAAGCAAGACTTAAGCTTATTATTGATGCCCCTTTAAGCCATCCTGGAGATATTGATTTCTGAATCTTAATAATTTTCCAGCTATATAGTCCTGAGGAAAATAAAATAACTAAAGATATGAAAGCTAACCATAAAGCTTGGTATAGATTTGATTGTATAAAAGAAGCAATTGAAGAGGATGCATAAGAAAGAGCTAAGAGGAAAGCCCAGAATAAAGCAGACCAAGCAAATACTGAAGGCCTTTTCTTCAGATGTGAAAATGAACTTGATACGAATCCCATTATGCTCCGAAAAGAGAGGCTATTTGGCTCTTGAATAAGAAAGAGGCTGCAAGGAGTATGAGAAGAACAACTAGAACAGATACTAGAACTGCAATCTTAGTCTTGCTTATTCCCTCTTTCTTTGGGACTCCGAAAGATTGCTGTTGAAGAGGAACCGGATTTAATGGAACAGGAACTGGAGAGGGAGTCAAGATCTTTTCAGAATAATCATTCTTTATCTCTGGGCTTACAGGACTTGAAGGTATTGGGGCTTCTAGGGAATCAGGAGCTTGCTGTGTAGGAAGAAGCTGAGAAGCAGAATCATTAAGAGAGTTTGCAGTCTCCATTACCTCTTCTTTTGTATATCCTGCATTTATGAAACTCTGTATTGCTTTTTCTATAGTATCTCCACGAGCGAGAGCGTTTCTTAGACCTTGAGATATTTCACCTTTCATATTTCAACAGAATGCCCATTGTCAAGAAGATGGACAGTTTCACCTTTTTTATATCCCATTTCTTCAGCGACAAATGCCCCGGCTGAACGCTTGAAAAGGTCGCCGTGAGAAGGAATAATATGTTGAGGCTTTGTTAGAGTTATAAGTTCTCTAAGGTCCTCTTTTCCTCCGTGCCCTGAGACATGGATGTTGTCAAATATTCTGACATGATATTTTGCAAGTCTTTTCTGCAATTCTGAGCGATTAAGTTCATTTACTGGAGCAGGTATTGTCCTTGATGAGAATATTACTAAGTCGTCTTTTGCTAGTCTAAAAGGAAGTGAGCCTCGAGACATTCTGTCTAATATGGAACCCGGCTCTCCTTGGTGCCCTGTGCAGACTATTATGTATTTACTTCTGTTCTCGTTTGCTTTTCCAAGAATCTTCTCAAGTTGTTTTCTATATGTAGCTATCTTTATGTTTTTCATGAAAGGAGCTTGACCAACATTGTTTGCAGCCGTGACATATTTGTTAAGGCTGCGTCCAACGAATATTACTTCTCTGCCTAGTTTCTTTCCAAGCTCTGCAATAGTCTTTAGTCTTGCTATGTGTGAAGAGAATGTGCTTACGACTATTCCTGACTTGTCGTTTGTAGTGTGCATTAATACATCTTCAAGAAGGCTTTGAGCAATTTTTTCGCTTGGTGTTTTCCTATCATCGGGAGCGTATAGACAATCAACTACAAGAGCTTTAACTCCTGTCTTGGCAAGCTCTTTTAGCCTTGCATAATTTGTTTTTTCTCCAAATACTGGGGAGTTGTCAAGCTTGTAATCGTTTGCATATAAGACGACTCCTTCTGGCGTATGAACAGCAATGAGAGTACTTTGAATTGTCGAATGAGTGATGTTTATGAACTCAACCTTGTTTTTTTGCTTTCCAATTATTGTGTGTGATGCGTTAGGACTTACTTTAAGAATTCTGTTTGGAACTGACTGATTTGCGTCCTTCATCATTAACTTAAAGAATTCCATTGTGAATGGAGTTCCTAAAATATCTGCATCATACCGGTATGCATTATATGGCAATGAACCGACATGGTCAAGATGTGCGTGCGAAACAAGAATTGCACGCACTTTGTCTCGAAGATTGTGCTTTTCTAGATACAAATCATCTGGTAAAGCGCCGAGAGAACGCATTCCTCTTTCTGTTGGAATCTTTTCTCTTTCTGCAACACCAACTATTGCTGGAAGAAAAAGGCCAGAGTCAAATAATATGACATCCTCTCCTACCTCAAGGGCAGTCATGTTCTTTCCTACTTCATCATAACCTCCTATTGCATGAATCTTCATACGTTGAATAAAACAGCTTTGTTTAAATACTTTGGCGGCTTCTTTCAAGAATGAAACTTAAAACAAGAGCGACGGAAAAGATAAAGAGAAGATATATTCTAGTTGACTCTAATGATAGAAATAAAGTAGAAAAAGCGGTTCTTGATTATATAGGCCTTTTAGGATGGGCAAAGGCAAAGCCAGTTTTTGTTGAGAGCAGAGATACAGTTCTTTCAGTTGATAGAGCATGGGATTTGCATGTCAGGGCAGCCCTGGAATTGGAAGGCATAAAAGTCATTAGAGTTTCTGGGACGCTTGCGGGACTAGGGCGCTAGGATGAAGAATTTAGAGATACGTTTTGCGAGAGATAATGATTGTGCAGGTTTAGAAAAACTTGATAAAAAAGCGCATAAAGAAATAAAGTGGTGGGAGCATCAGAACAGAAGAGAATTTGAGAAGATAATAAGGAGCAACAACTTTCTGACATTAGTTGCTGAAGACAATGGCTTAATCGCAGGATATCTGCAGGCGACCTTAAAGTTTGATAGCAGCGCACTTTGGATTGAGGACATTTATGTAGATAAGAAATATAGAAGAAAGGGTGTAACTTCCAGGCTATTGGACAAATTTACCGATCACTGGAAAGGAAAGAAGAAATCCATTGTATTGATAACATCTGATAAGAACGTTAAAATTTTCGACAAAATAGGATTTACGAAAAGAGCAAATTATATGGTCTATAAACCTTAAGCTTTCGATGCGAAAGCTTTAACTATATTCCTGAGCTCTGACAAACATGCGGGATAGAAGAGGACAGCTTGATATATCATTTGGGATGATATTTTCTATAATAGTCATAATAGCTGTTCTTGCTATAGGATTTTATGTAATAAGATATTTCACATCTCTGAGTGCATGCACTTCAGCAGGAATGTTTTATCAAGATTTGTCAAAGAGTGTTGATCAAGCATGGGCTTCAACATCAAGCAGTGCAGTTTTCACATCTAGCGTTCCTGGAGCTGTTGAGCAAGTATGTTTCGGAAACCTTACACAGCCAACTGAGAGCGGCTCAAAAGACGAGTACTCTGCATTGCAAAACAGGTATCCATTTGGAGGAAGAAATAATGTATATCTATATCCTGTGGGCGTTAACACATGCACTCCTGATTTAGGAAGTTACTTTATAGATCATATGCAGACAAGCAGCTTCTTCTGTGTCTCTGCAAAGAACGGAGCTGTTAGTGTTGTGGTGAGCAAGGACAGTCAGGATGTTCTTGCTAAGGTGCAGGCAAAAACATGAACAGAAAAGGAATTGAGTTCAGTTTCGGCTGGCTATTTGCAGTTATAGTTGGGGCGGCAATATTGTTTCTTGCTATATATGCTAGCACAAAATTCTTGGGAACACAGCAATCAGTTTCGAATACTGAGGCTGCACAGACTCTTGGAACGTTGATGAGCCCATTTGAGACAAGCGTTGAGGCGAGTGAGCTTGCTCCTCCAATAGATACAAACGTTCCTACTAGACTATATGTTAGCTGCTCTCCAAGCGGATATGACGCCACAGGACAGACATTCGGAAGTCAGAACTTTAGGGTTTCAATTTCTTCTGGAGCTGGAAACAAGCAATGGCCTGAGCCAGGGGCAGCAGTAACTTTCTATAACAAATATACATTCTCAAGTGCACTTGTTGAAGACAGAATGTTTATGAATGTTTTAACAGTGCCTTTATACTATCCTTACAAAGTTGCTGATTTGCAAATGGTATTCTCTGACACACAAAGATACTGTTTTGTTAACGCCCCTCAAGATTTCAAGAATACATTAACAACTAGGAACATAACTAGCATTCAGTTTGCATCTTCTAGAGGAGAATGCTTAAAGGGAAGTATAAGTGTGTGTTTCGTCAGCTCAGGATGTGATGAAGATGTTTCATTGACGAGCAATAGCATTCAGAAAAACGGGACTACATTGTATTATGGGACATCTGGAGATTATAGCGATCCGAATAGTGCATTAATGTATGCTGCTGTTTTCTCTGACCCTTCAATATATGAATGCCAGCTAAAGAGGATAGGACTTAGAGTTGCTGCTCTTGCACGAGTGTATGAAGACAAGAACTCATTCATAACAAGCTCTGGATGCTCTTCTAACATGGAATCAGAGCTTGTAGGACTTGAGAGTGCTGCAGCAAGTTTAAACAGCTCACATGATATAAACAGTCTGGCTTTAAGTGCACAGGAGGTGGGAAGCAAGAATGAAATACAAAGCTGTAAGCTATTCTAAGGGGCAGATAAAAATACAGGAAATGGCATTCGTCATAGTTGCATTAGTTGTATTCTTTGCAATAGTCGCAGTTCTTGTGGTAACTATAGCATTCTCTGGAATGAAAGGAAGTGCTCAAGCCATAAAAGACGAGAGTGCAAGGCAGCTTGTTTCTACTTTAGCATCAAGTCCTGAGTTCATGTTCAGCA
>DAIEOU010000029.1 GCA_027348755.1 archaeon | reverse complement strand
AACAGTCACTGCATAGAACTGGCTTGCTCCCTGTTGGCTTAAATGGAACCTGACATGCTTTTCCGCACTTACTGCATGTTGCATCATACATCTGCGCTGGTCCGCGATCATTATCTCTACCTCTTCCTCCGAATCCGCCTCCAAATCTTCTTCCTCCTCCGAATCCTCCACCTCTATTGAATCCTCCGCCTCCACGACTATCTCTACCAAAGCTACGTTTACTTCCTCCTCCGAATCCTGGTTTTCCTTGTCTAAAGCTTCCCATATAGTTCTACTTAGAAGAGCCATTATAAACCTATGTAATTGCTATTTTTGCATCTTTCCAGATATTATAACTCTCTCCAGTTCTTTCTTATGGGTAATAGGATATGATATCTTTTTAGTGAACTTTTTATTTCTAAAATCTGAAAAAATATATTTTAGCTCGGCAATGCTAAAGAAATGGCATATAATTCCATCATTTTTCAGTAGAGTGTTTTCTTCAACTCTCTTTAACTCTTCTTTTTGCCTGAAATCCCCTAATGCGAAGTCTTCGAAAATAACTTTTCCACCGGGCTTTATCACCCTGTGCATCTCTTTTACAGCTTTTTTCCTTTCATTCTCAATTAAGTTGTTAAGTATATAATAGCATACAACAATGTCAAACTCTCCTTTTTTGAAAGGAAGTCGAGTAACATCTGCAACTCTTATTTTTATGCTTTCATTTTCTATTGAGAATTTTTTCTTAGCATTTTTTACTGCCTCCTCAGAGAGGTCTATTGCAGTCACTTTTGCAGGTTTAAGTTCGATTATAGATTTAAGAGTCTTACCGTTTCCGACTCCTATTTCAAGTATGTTTTTTCCATTAATTATTTTAGGCAAGCCTAGAGTTTCCATTCTCCATTTGTTCTGATTTTTTTTGTATAGCCTATTCCATGCTTCTTTCTGATTCATCATATAACATATTCAGTGAAAGCTTTAAATGCTATCAAGGCTAGTTTAGGATATGAGAGAATTCCTTTATTATTCAAGAACAGCTCCAACAGCTGGGAATTATATAGGGGAGGATTTGCAGAAATCTGGCCGCATAGATATAGCAATACACACAGTCATAGCATCCTTTTTCCTTAGCCATGCAGTTCGTGACGACGTTAAGCTTCACATGATATTCGCAGGCGCTCCTGATCCTTCAAAACATCTTGAATTAAAGCCAGTATTCGAAGGTAAAGAAGGAATAGACAAAATATATCTTGGAAAGAAGGACGTCTCTACAATAATAAAAAAGATGCTTTACAAGTATCGTGAGGGCCAGAAGACAGAAGCTTTTCCTGGATATTGGATTGAGAAGAAGGGGTTCCTTGAGCTTGTAAAAGAGTTAAAGGCCGAAGGTCGCGAGTTATTCATGCTTGATGGCGATGGTGAAGACATAAGGACAGTTGAAATGGGAGAAAGTCCGATATTTATTCTTGGAGACCATAAAGGACTTCCTGGAAAAGAGTTCAAGAGACTTAAGACGATGTGCAAATCAGTCTCAATAGGCCCCAAAACATACTTCGCTTCACATGTAATTGCCGTCGTGAACAACGAACTTGATAGACGTGGAATCTGAAAAACCCTGAAAGTGCAGAATAATAATAGTTAAAAAGCCAGATGCATCAGATTCTTGATGACAAAGGGTGTATCAGCAAAGTTCGTGTCTTATTCAGACACTGTTCCAAGACTTCTTAAGCTCCTTAAGTTCGATGTGGAGCTAAAGAATCATAATAAAATAGTGATAAAACCATTCCTTCGTGATGCCTCAAGCGCATACACTAGCCCTGCAATGGTTGAGCAAGTTCTTAGATTCTGTCTTAACTATAAAGCTGAAGGAAGTCAGATATTCATAGCAGAAGGAGCCGATGGAGCAGACACAAGAGAGCTTTTTGATCAGGTAGGTTACAAGAAATTAGCAGAGCAATATGCAGTAGGCCTTATTGACTTGAACAGCTCAGAGCTTGAGCAAGTTTCAAAGAAAGAATTCTCAAAGTTTGAATCGATACATTACCCTAAAATACTGAACGAGTCATTTGTTATATCTGTTTCTCCTTTATCTGAAGATTCAGAACTTGGAATTGTTGCTTCGCTTTCAAGTATGGTTGGAGCATATTCATCAAAGAAATACAAAGGTTTCTTTGGGAAAAAGAAGGATAAGATAAGAAACTGGCCTATGGCATACTCTGTACATGATATAATTCAGTGCAAGAGCCCAGATTTTGCAATAATAGATGCTTCATCAAAGGGTTTAATATTCGCAGGAAAACCTCTAGACATGGATAAAGAAGCAGCTAAACTTTTAGGAAAAGACTCTAAAGGCGTAGCATACATTCGTCTTATAGATGAGACTCAGCAGAAGGCAGCTTA
Organism: archaeon; assembly: GCA_027348755.1. GTDB lineage: Archaea > Nanobdellota > Nanobdellia > Pacearchaeales > GW2011-AR1 > DAIEOU01. The sequence goes on along the minus strand of DAIEOU010000029.1, from coordinate 3,890 downwards.
TGCAGCTGAAAATACAGTTGAGAAGATTACAGGCACTGAAAGTGCAGAGTAAACTATATTAATCCACTTTGTTTTAAGCTTATATGAAAAAAGCTGTAAGATTATATCTAATAGGTTCAGTTCAAAGCATGTTCTTTCGCCTATTTGTTCAGAAGAATGCTTCTGATTTAGGTATAAAAGGATTTTTAAGAAAACTTGAGGATGGAAGAACTGAAATATTCATTCAAGGCGACCAAGATAACGTTGATAAAATGGTCGAGATATGCAAGGTAGGTCCAAAACATTCTGTAATAAGAAGCTTTGAGCTCAAAGAAGAGCGTCTTCAGGATTTCCCAGACTTCAGATTCATTAATTTCTAAAAATATATAAATCAGGTTTTCGGCCTTAGAGTATGGGAAGACAAGATGAAATAGTCAAGGAGAGAATTAAAAAATTAGACTTACTGAAAAAGGAAGGCCTTAATCCTTACATAAGCAAGTATGATGCAACACATACATGCTCTGAAGTTCAAGATAAGTACAAAAGCCTTAAACCTGGAGAGGAAAGTAAGGATATAGTAAGAATATCTGGAAGGTTAATGAATCTAAGAGATTTAGGCAAGATATCTTTCGGCGTGGTCTTGGACGGATATAACAAGCTGCAGGCAGTTTTACAAGAAGGAAAGACTCCAGAGCCAGTACGAGAGTTTATGAAAAAATTTATCGACAGCGGAGATATAATAGGTGTTGAAGGTGCTGTCTTTAGGACACAGAGAGGAGAGCTTTCAGTATTAGTTTCAAAGTTAGACATTCTTACAAAATCTATTCTTCCCTTGCCTGAAAAATGGCATGGAATTCAAGATGAAGAAGAAAAACTAAGAAAAAGATATTTAGACATTCTTATGAATCCTGAAACAAGAGAAATGTTTGTACGTAAGGGGCACTTCTGGAACTCAATGCGTTACTTCCTAATGTCTCGTGGTTTTATGGAAGTTGAGACTCCAGTACTTGAGAGTAGCGCAGGGGGAGCGAGTGCCACTCCATTTGCAACACACCATAATGCTTTAGACATGGATGTTTATCTTCGCATTTCAATGGGAGAGTTATGGCAGAAGAAACTTATGGTTGCAGGTTATCCTAAAACCTTCGAGATAGGACGTCAGTTCAGAAATGAAGGAATGGATGCTGAACACTTGCAGGATTACAGTCAGATGGAGTTTTATTGGGCATATGCAAACTACAAGGATGGAATGGAACTAGTGGAAGAGATGTACAGGACACTTGCAAAACAGGTATATGGAAAAACAGTATTCAGCATTGGGGAACATACTTTTGACCTAGGAGAAAAATGGGGAATAATAGATTATGCAGATACAATAAAGAAAGAAACTGGCATAGATATCTGGAAAGCGTCTGAATCAGACATGCAAGCAGTTTTACTGAAACTTAAACAAGAAATAGAACGCGGTGCTGACAGAGTTACGCTTATAGATGCGTTAATGAAATATTGTAGGAAGAAGATTGCAGGTCCCGTTTTCTTGACTGGACAGCCTGTAGAAGTCTCTCCGTTAGCAAAAAGAGATTCTAAAGATTCGCGAAAGACTGAGAGGTTCCAGGTAATTATAGGAGGAAGTGAAGTAGGTAATGGCTACAGCGAGTTGAACGATCCTATAGACCAAGAAGAACGCTTTAAGGCACAACAGGCGTTGAAGGATGCAGGAAATGCTGAAGCCCAGAGCCATGACTTTGAATTCGTTGAAGCTTTAAAATATGGAATGCCTCCAACGTGCGGGTTCGGAGTTTCAGAAAGGCTTTTCGCATTCCTTGAAGGAAAGCCCATAAGAGAGACTGTTATTTTCCCTCTTATGAAACCACTCGCTGCAAAGAAAGAGGATAAAGACAAAAAGGAAAATTCGGAAGGCCCTATTGGCATAGCTAGTTTAATTGATTTTAAAGATTGGGAAAAATTAGATTTACGTGTTGGTAAAATTGAAAAGGTGGACTATTTAGATGGTACAGATAGAATTTACAAACTTACCATAAACATGGGAGACAATACTCGAACAATCTGTGCAGGTTTGAAGGCATTTTATAACAAGAGTAATCTAAAAGGTAAAAAGTGTATAGTATTTACTAATTTGATGCCTCGTATTATGAAGGGAGTAGTTTCTGAAGGCATGTTGCTTGCAGCAGTTTCCGAAGACAAATCAAAGGTTGCTTTGTTAGAGCCAGACAAAAACATAGCTTTAGGCTCTAAAGTGTACTAATGAACATGAAATCAAATGAAATAATGGCTACAGCTACAGTGGCTTTGGCAATTAGTGCCGCAGTACAAGGAATTGTAGCTTTTCAGCAATTTAGTAAAAACATATCTGGGCGATGGACCGAAATAATGGCTATGGGCGCTTTAGGATTGATGGCAATTGCAAGCGTAGTATTATCTTTCAGTAGTTTTGTTCTTCTTAGGGAGGTGAAAAGTGGTAGATCTAATAATAAAAAGTAAGATTAAGGCAGCTGTCCCTGATTTGAGCGTTGCAGGAGACGTTCCAGAGGCATTGAATAAAAAAGTTCTTGAGCTTCTAGATGCAGCTTCAAAGAGGGCGAAGCTAAACGGCCGAAGAACTTTGCAGGCAAGAGATTTGTAATAAGCAGATTTAATAATTTATTTTAATACATCTTAACATGTCAAATAAATCCAAGGGAAGCAATGCAGAAAGAGAGCTAGTCAGGTTATGTACCGAAGCAGGCTGGCGTGCCCTCAGAGTTGCCGGCTCTGGAGTTAATGATGATTCTCCGTGCGATATATTGATAGGAAAGATAGGGCGCAAGGCGTATGCAATAGAGGCCAAGTCAAGCAAGCAGGCTTCCATATACATAAGCAAGTCGCAGATTAATGATTTCGTCCTATTTGCAATGACTATGGGTCTTGAACCGGCAATAGCTACGAAGTTCAACAGGCAAGGCTGGCTTTTCATAACTCCTTCAGAACTTAAGGATTCAGGTAAAAACTGGGTTATATCCCTTAAGTATGCTCTTGAAAAAGGACGTCGTTTCGGACAGTTTTTCGAAGGTAAAGAGGAAGATTTTAACTTTTCTTAATTTATTATCCGCTAGTGCTCGTTGTTTTTGCCTGAATTCCTAGATTTAGTCCTGTTGCTATAATACTACAATCACTCGGGTTAGGTTCGTTCCCGTAACTATCTCTGCACTTTATGTAATAAGGCATGTTAGTCTTCCATGGAGTTATATGTGTAAGCTGGTCAGTAGGACTTGCGAAGCTCATTGGAAGTCCATTGCTGAAATCATATGTGCAGCTTGTCTGTGAATATACGCATTGAGAGTTTTCATCAGTTATTACCTGCAACGTATTATCCTGTTTGTATACTCTTGTTACTACAGGTGGCTGAGTGTCTACAGATACAGAGAAGCTAGTGTTTGTATCCACAAGGTTTCCTCCAGCATCAACGCATCTTATATAATATGTGTAGTTTCCAGATCCAAGGTTGAGAGTCTGTTTATGGAATACTGCATTAGTTGTATACATGTCTATGTAACTTCCTGCGCTTCCATCAGGAGAGAATTTACATTCTGCAACTCCATTGTTAGCTCCGAATCCTGTTTCTACACTAAGGTCAACAGGCACTGTTGTTGTGCTTCCTGTTACACTGCTGTTTGGACCTACACTTATTATTGTCAATGGTTCTGTTCCTTGTAGCGAGAGAACATAACTCTGAAGCATTACATTTCTCTGGTTGTCTGGAGCGTTAGGCTGATCCTTACATCTGAAATAGTATGTATTATTCTGTTGGTCTTGTATTCCTGTAAGGTTTCCTGAACACGTATATTGCAAGTTTGCATTTATCTGACTTGCATCTGTTGCGCAAGACATGTTATGCTCCATTTCATCGTATG